>JAQTWS010000056.1 GCA_028689175.1 Minisyncoccota bacterium | reverse complement strand
CTTCTTATCTCCTCTATTAAATCAATATTAAACTTCTTTTTTACCTCTTTTTTTACAATTAAAATTAATTCTTCAACATCTTTTGAGCTTGCATTACCTAAATTAATTATCCAGTTTGCATTCTCATTTGAAATAATAGCGTCACCTATCCTTTTTCCCTTGAGTCCACAATCATCAATTAATTTTCCAGCAAAATACCCTTCCCCGTTTTTAAATATAGATCCTATCGAATAACCTTTAATGTGTTTTCTTTTTGCCATATATTCTCTCATAAGCTCATCTATATTATTTCCCTTTTCAAACTCCAATGTTGCCGATAATATGATCAAATTTGTATTACGCTTAAAAATACTATCCCTATAAGAAAATAAGCAATCTTCTTTTTTGAATATTTTAACTATTCCATTGTCAAACACTTCTACTTCTCTAACAAGATCCTGCATAGAATGATTAGGAATTCCAGCATTTCCAAATATAGCGCCTCCAATTGTTCCAGGTATTCCAATGGCCCATTCAACTCCTCCCAAATTTAAATCCCTGGCCTTAAAAACTAATTCTCTTAAATATGCTCCTGAACCAACTTTTAAAATATTACCCTTATTTAAAATTTCTTTAAAATTTAATTTAATTATAACACCATTGAATCCGTTATCAGAAACCAAAATATTACTTCCTTCTCCCATAATAAAAACAGGAAGATTTGATTCTTTTGCAAACTTTAACACATCTTCAAGTTCTTTTTTTGAATTCACAAGAGCGTAATATTTTGCCTTGCCACCTATTCTAAAAGTATTTTTATCTTTTAATGAAATATCTTTTTCCATAATTAAAAAAAGACCGAAGAGAGCTTGCTCCAAACTATGTCTTAAGTGAGTGCCTCCTCGGTCAATATTATAATAGCAGCTAATATATTTTTACACAAGCTCATATTAAAATATTAACATTTAAATAATTAAAAAGCAAAAAACCCCACAAACGTAGGGTCTTTCGCCGACATAGATGGATTTAGAATAAATCTAAAAATCACTCACATTTATTATATAGCACATTTTTTAAAACATGTCAAAAAAGTGCAGAATTTATAAACTGCACTTATTCAAGTTCTTGAATCCTTTTTAAAGCTCCATCAAATCTTTCCTCAAATCTCTTATTACTCGAATCAAGACTAAGCTGTTTTTTCCATAATACTGCAGATTCTCTTGCTGCTAATTTTGCAGCCCCTTTAACTCCCATTCTTTCATATGCTTTTGATAACCAGAAGTGAATTGCTGCCCTATGGTGATAATTTTTGTCACCATACTTAACAAGAGCAATTTGCCAAAACCCTATAGCAATGACAATATCCTTACCACCATCGCCTTTCTCCAGCAAAAGTCTTGCTGTGTTGTTTAAAAGATTAATTGCTCCCATACTATCATCGCTCAAACATTTGAGCGCTGCTAAAATGATCGTTTCACTTTGAATGTCACTATCAGCGTCTCTTGCTCTTATCGCAAGGGCATTGCACACATTTAAATTATTAGGGAACTTCTGCCGAATTTCTTCAATAAGCTTGTCTCCTTTACTCACATATGCCACGAGTTGAATAACAAGTTCAAATGCTTCAAGGCGCATCGCAATATCAAGTGCCCTTTTATAATCTCCTAAATTAAAATACGCCCAAGCAAGGATTATCTCATCATCCGGCTCAACTTCTTCAAGCATAGATGTGACAATTTTCACAATCTTTGCATTTTTGCCTCTCTTGTAAAGGTCTTTTAATTCCTCATTCATCTTGCTCTACTCTCCGTGTTTCTATTTTAATAGAACCATATTAATAAAAGCACAAAAGGAAAAAGAGGTCAATATTAAATTGTGATTTGATGGCTTGCAAGATCGTAAAATTTTGCTTTCGTTTTCATAAGTGATTCAAAGTTACCCTCTTCTACTATCCTGCCATTTTCAAAAACAAAAATCCTATCTGCTTTTTTGATAGTTGATAATCTGTGCGCAATAATAATTGTAGTTCTATTTTTAATAACATTAGATATAGCTAATTGAATTTTACTTTCAGTTTTAGCGTCTAATGCAGAAGTAGCTTCATCTAAAATTAAGATTGGAGCATCTTTTAAAATAGCCCTTGCAATGCTTAATCTTTGCTTTTCTCCTCCAGAAAGCCTAACACCCCTATCTCCAATCACCTCATTTAAACCTTTTTTATTCTTGGATATTAAATTCCAAATATATGCTTGCTTGCAAGCTTTTTCAATCTCTTTTTTATCAATTTTGTCATTATTAATTCTTAAATTTTCTAAAAAGCTAGTATTTAAGAAAGTATTATCTTGAAAAACAATCGCAATATTTTTCCTTAAAGAATCTAGTTCAACTTCCTTTAAATTATAGCCGTCTATTAAAATTTCCCCCTTCTGAATATCGTAAAATCTAGAAATCAAATTAGCAGTCGTAGTTTTCCCAGAACCAGTATGCCCCACAAAAGCAACCACCTCCCCCGCCTTTATCTTAAAAGAAATATTTTTCAAGGCCTCTACTTCGTCTTTGTATGAAAAAGAAACTTTTTTAAATTCAATCTCGCCCTTAACTCTTCCAAGCTCAAAAGCATTTTCTACATTTGTTATCTTGGGTTTTTTATCCCAAATCTCCAAAAATAAGTTAATCTTTTCTCTTTGCCAAGAATAATCCAAAACATTCCAAAAAATAGAATAGAAAATATTAATTAAAATACTGCTAAAACCTACAAACATGATAATGCTGCCAAGCGATATTTCACTCTGTGTAAAAAGATAACTTCCTATAAGAAAAACTAATATATTCAAAACAAGGCCAATACTTCGTGAAGTTCCTATGATAAATCCCCACCACTTAATAGTATTTACATGTTTTGTATAAGCTAAATCCATTAATTTTTTAATTTTTTTAAAAAGATTATTTCTTAAGGTAAAACTTTGAATTAAGGAAATATTATTTATAGAATCATAAGCTATTCCTGAAAGCTCAGACCATTTTTCATCGGATACCTTTTGACTTTGCATTGCTTTTTTAATTCCAAAAAACACAAAAAAAGCTAAAAAAGGCACAGTCAATAGAATAAGTAAAGCCATTTTAAAATTTAAATAAAAGAGTGTTGGGACTAGTATTAGAATTATAAATGTATTTGTTAGAATATGTCTAAAAAAGTTCATTTGAAGTTTGTATAGATTATCCAACCCTCTTTCAAAGTTTCTCACAATAGTTCCGAGTTTATTGCTTTGAAAAAATTCAATTGAAAGGCTTAAAATGTGATTAAAAGTTTTTTTCCATAAGTCGCAATAAATCTTATTTGCTAAAAAAGAAGAATAATACGAAACTCCTATTTGAATTAAGATATTAGTTAAAACAATTCCCGCCCAAATCAAAAATATGCTTAAAATTCCTTTTAAAAAATTGCTTTCACCTGAATAAGAGGCAAGTCTATCAATAATTTCTTTAAAGAAAAAAGGCTCAATTAAGATAAGTATTGATAAAACAAAACAAGCAATAACAATTGCTACTACTGACCATTTTTGATTTTTTATAAAACTTAAAGCTCTTAAATATGTTTTCATATCTTAAAAAAAGCGTTGCGTTATAAAAAACGTAACGTTTCTTTAAATAGTTTATTATAAATAATTTGGATCAATTACTCTGATCTTTTCTACAAACTCCTCTCTTTTTTCTACATTTCCAAGCTCACTATAAACTTGAATCAGGGCAACATATGCTTCTTTAGTAAATGGAGACAATTCTGTCGCTTTTATATACGCCTCTATAACCTTATCTGCTAATTCTTCATCTCTTAAATATCTTCTATTATTATAAATATTTCCTAAATTAAACCATGCAAAATAATCATAAGGACTGATTTTTGTAGCTTTTATAGCCTTTTCTTCTGATAGTTGCATAAAGCTTTCACATTCTTCTTTTTTTATTTCTCTATCCTCTTCTTTAGTCTCAAGAAGCCTGCTTTCATTATACATATCACTTGCTTTTAATAAATATAATTGAGATAAGCCAATTAAAGTTTTTTCTTTTTCTACAAATGAGTTACTTTTTTCTAAATCTTCAATTCCTTTATCTCTATTATCCTTATGACTTTCAGTAGCCACATTGTAATAACTTTCAGAAAAATAATTTAGACTATAAAAATAATTCAAAGCAATGACTGACATTAAAGTTAAAGAAAGTCCACCTATAACTAAAAAGATTGTCCC
>JAQTWS010000055.1 GCA_028689175.1 Minisyncoccota bacterium | reverse complement strand
TATTCCTTTTTCCATCCTTTCGTTTAGAGCTAAATTAACGATTTCTCTTGCTTCTTTCATTTCATCCTCAAGCTTAATATCAATCAAATCATCTTTTAATTCAGGAAAATCACATAAATGAACACTGTTTAGTTCCCCATCATCTTTTAATTCCTGATATATTTTTTCAGTAATGAATGGAATAAATGGAGCCATTATTTTTGAAATTTCCTTAAGTACAAATTTTAAAGTTGCCTCTGCTTCTTCAAGTTCTAAATTAGATTCTGGTTTTTGAAATCTTCTTCTTGATCTTCTAATATACCAATTCGAAAAATCATCTATAAAATCATTAAATAATCTTATTGCTCTTGTTAATTCATAATTATCTAAATATTGAACCATTTCTTTATTTAAAGTAGTAAGTCTAGATAAGATCCACCTATCTAAAATATTATTTGATTTTGTTTCTTTACCATTTTTTTTATACGTGTTATAGAAAGTAAAACAATTTTCAAGACTTAAAATTATCTTTCTCCACACCTCTTTTACTCTATCTTCTGAAAAACGATAATCCTCTCCAATATTAGTTGAAGATAGTAAAAAATATCTTAAGGCATCTGCTCCATATTTTTCAAAAATATCGCTAACTTCAGGATAATTTTTAAGCCTTTTGCTCAATTTTCTTCCGGTTTTATCTAAAACAAGACCATTTACTATAACATTTTTAAAGGCTGGATTGTTTTTTCCAAGATTAATATCTTCTAATGTTAAAGCAGTTGCTATTACATGCAATGTATAAAACCAACCCCTTGTTTGATCTAACCCCTCGGCAATAAAATCTGCGGGAAATGTTGTTTCTACAAGCTCTCTATTTTCAAATGGATAATGCCATTCAGCATATGGCATTGAGCCTGATTCAAACCAACAATCGAATACTTCAGGAGTTCTTTTCATTTTACCTCCGCATTCGCATTTTAAATACACATTATCTATATATGGTTTATGCAAATCCTCTATATCTCCCGCAATCTTTAACTTTTCTAACTCCTCAATACTACCAACACAAACCATGCTTTCACATTCTTCACATTTCCATATAGGGATGGGAGCTCCCCAAAACCTATTTCTTGCAAAATCCCAATCTCTAGCACCTTGGAGCCATTTTCCAAATCTTCCTTCTTTAATGTGAGAGGGAACCCAATGTATTTTTTTATTATTTTCAATTAATTCTTCTTTAAATTTTGTTACCATTAAATAATAACTTTCTTTGGCATAGTACATAAGCGGAGAATCGCATCTCCAGCAAAATGGATAGGTGTGTTCTACTAACTCTTCTTTGTATAAAACTTCTTTATTTTTTAAATCATTGATAATGTCTTTATTAGTATCAAAAACATATCTACCCTTGTAATCCTCTACAAAATCTAAAAAATTACCAGATTCATCAACTGTGTGAATAAAAGGAAGATCGTATTTTTTTCCAATATTGTGATCATCTTCTCCATACATAGTTGCAACATGCACTAATCCTGTTCCATCCTCTGTGCCCACAAAATCTCCATGAACAACTTGGAATGCATTTTCTGCTTTTTCTACATTCTTAAGATAACCAAAAACCGGCTCATATCTTAGTTTTAAAAGTTTTTCTCCTTTAAATTCTTTTTCTATCTTATGCTCTTCATTAAGTATTTCTAATCTCTTTTTTGCTAAAATATATTTTTCATTATTTGATTTAACACAAACATAATCCTCTTCCTTATTAATCGCAACGGCAACATTTTGAGGAAGTGTCCATGGAGTAGTTGTCCAAATTAAAAGAAATTCGTCTCTATTTTTTAATTTTAGCTTAACATAAATTGATCTATTTTTAACTCCTTTGTATCCTTGATTAACTTCAAAATTAGATAAAGTAGTTGCACACCTAGGACAATAAGGTGAAACCCTATAATCTTTTTTAACTAAATTTTTATCCCAAAGTTTTTTCAAAACCCACCAAACAGATTCTGTGTAGTCTTTATCCATCGTAGAATAAGCGTTAGAATAATCAGCCCATCTTCCAACTCTTTCAAGTGTCTTTTCGAAATCTTCAACACAAGCAAAAACAGATTTTTTACAATATTCATTGAACTTATCTACACCAAGCTCTTCTATTTCTTTTTTATTCTTAATGTTAAGCTCTTTTTCAATTAAATTTTCAACTGGAAGTCCGTGACAATCCCAACCAACTCGCCTTGGAACTTGAAAACCCTTCATTGTTTTGTATCTTAATACAGCATCTTTAATAGTGGTTATTAAGATATGTCCATAATGAGGCTTTCCAGTAGCAAAAGGAGGGCCGTCATAAAAACTAAAATATGGAGCGCCTTCTCTTATGTGAATAGACTCTTCAAATATATTATTATCTTTCCAAAATTTAAGTATTTGTTCTTCGTATTTCATAGATTAAAAATAGCATTTTTAAATATATTTTTCAATTAAGCCTTCTTAATTCACCTGTTTGTATCATATTTTTTCTTTGTTTTAAAATCTCTTCTAAACTCCAATCATTAAACCAAGCCATTAAGAGAAGTATTGTATCGCCATGACTTACAATTAAAATATTTTTATTGCTATGATTGTTTTCCATTTTTTTAAGCGATTCAACAACTCGTTTTTGGAGATATCCCCAGCTTTCTACATTTTCAGGCCTATCTTTCATTCTATTTTTTTCATTATAAAAAGCTAGTGCTTCTTTTTTAGGACCGCCAGCAAAAACCCCCCAGTTTAAATCTCTCAATTTCTCATCATAATTAATTACGCTTATTCCCAAAATAGAGGCGACAATTTCTGCTGTTTGTTTTGTTCTTAAAATATCTGAAGAATAAATTAAATTAATATTAAAACTCCTTAGCTTTGTTCCTGCTAAAGTTACTTGCTCTATTCCAACCTCATCTAACTTACATGGATTGTCATCATCTGGCCAACCATAACAAATATCTTTTAGCTCTGTTTGATGAATATTTCTTCCATGCCTTAATAAATAATATGTATTTTTAAGATTTTTTTTCATAAATAATTTCTATAGACATCATGTTTGCCAATAGAATAAAAAACAATATCTCCATTGCTTTTTCTTTTTAAAATAATTCTGTAATTTTGATTTATACTAATAGACCAAAAACCACTTAACTTTCCTTTGAGAGGATGCATTCTAAGAGAAGGATGTAATGGATCTTTTTTGAAAAATTCTATTTTTAATAAAACAATTTTTTTGAATTTTAAATCTAGTTTTTTAAAATTTTCCCTAAAATCAGGTGTATAATAAATTTTCATAAAAGATCTTTGAGGGTTTCTATTGGCATACACCTACCCTCCCCATACGCCTTATCTCCTTTAGTTATTATCTCTAAAAGCTCTTCCTCTGATGTTAAATTATCATCTATTGTTAATAAATATTTAAAATAATCACTTTTGGAAGAAAATCCCTTTTCTTTCATTTTTTTATTAAATTTTTTGTTTTCTGTTTCCGAAACAGAAAAAGTTAAAACTTTTCTCATAATTCTATTTTAATTATCTTGTAATACAATTGTATTACAATAATTTTTAATTGTCAATTACATTTTATCAGGAGAAGAAATGCCCATGATGCTAAGTATATTACTTAGCACAAATTTAGTAGCAAGTGCTAACTCGATCCTAGCCTCTCTTATCTTTTTATCTTCATCTAAAATTTTACAATCGTTATAGAATCTATGAAATGCACTTGCTAAATCTAATGCATATTGAGGAAGTCTATGTACTTCATAATCATTTGCTGTATCTTCTATAATTTCTTCAAATCTAAGAAGTTCTCTCATTAAATCAATTTCTCTTTCCTCTTTAATAAATTTTAAATGCTTGGCTTTCTTTATTTTAGAAATATTTATACCCGAATTTCTTAAAACACTACAATTTCTTACATGGGCATATTTAACATAATAAACTGGATTTTTTTCTGACTCATCTAATGCTAAATCTAAATTAAAATTTAGATGTGTATTAGCTGATTTCTGCAAAAAGAAAAATCTCACTACATCAACGGGCACATCATTTAAAAGATCGTCCATTGTAATATATGTTCCTGCTCTTTTAGACATCCTAACCTGTTCTCCGTCTTGAAGAATTGTTACAAATTGCAAAAGAATAGTATCTAATTTATCTTTAAAACCAAAAGCCTCTATTCCTGATTCAAGGCCTTTCACATCTCCTGCATGATCTGCCCCCCAAACATTAATTACTTTATCAAATTTTTTATCTCTAAATTTATATTCGTGATAAGCGATATCTCCCGCAAGGTAAGTTGTTTTTTTATC
>JAQTWS010000054.1 GCA_028689175.1 Minisyncoccota bacterium | reverse complement strand
GCATAATACATCTGTTACCGAAAGGAATCCAACCTGATCCACAGGATTTTTGTATATCTTGTGTTTTAAGATGTCTTGACTCTTGAATGAGATAACCATTGTTTCCTTGTGCAGGAGTTCTGATTGAGTAGTTTTGTCCGTCTGAAAAGTATAGGAAGCAATCGTTTGTTGTTAACGCTGTTCCATTAGTAGGATAGTTTGGGTGTTTAGGATAATTTTCTATTCCTAGGCTAGAAAGAAAGTTTGAGTTCTTGGTAGTATCTTCAATACAAAGACTATCCTTTGGGTAAGAACTATATCCTTCCAAGGATTTAGATATATTTGAAAGATTTGCTACTAGTTTTGCGTTTTGAGATGAAGTTATCGCTGAACTAGTTGATATTGCTATTACTCCTGCAAGTATTCCTATAATTACTATAACTACAAGAAGTTCTATAAGAGTGAAAGAACGATCCTTTTTTAGATTTTTCATGGATTTGTTTTTTAACTTATTATTGAATACATTATATGTAATATGTTAAAATAATGCAACTTTTTTTCGTATTCGTGTATGTATATTTATAAATTATTACGTATTATAACTTATTTTTCTCCTGTCTTTATCTAAATATTCAAAATATATCCACTTTGCAAATTTGGGTATATGCTCTTTGACATTACTTCCCCATTCAATAAAAATTAAATTCTCTTTATTTTTTAAAATATCTTCAAAATCTAATCCCTCTACATTATTTACTCTATAAAAATCTATATGATATAAATTTTTAAATCCCTTGTAATCAATATTATATCTTTTGATTATATTAAACGTAGGACTTTTGATTTGAATACCAAAAATATCTTCAAGCCCTTTTACGAAAGTTGTTTTGCCCGCTCCTAATTCACCTTCGAGCACATAAACTGCTGCATGATTTTTTGAAGAAGAAATATTTAATATCTTTTTAACCAAGTCCTTTGTTTCTTTCTCTGAATTACTAATTTGATGCATTTTTAATTATTGTCCTTTAAATAAATCTAAATAGCTTTTGAGGTAGTAAAGTCTATTTCTTGAATATCCTGTTTTTTCTTGAAGTATATTTAAATCTTGAAAACTTTTGATTAAGCGATTTGCATTATTATTACTAATGTTTAGATTTTGTTCAACTGTTTTTATATTTACTATTGGGCGAGAAAACATGAATAAAAGTAATTTTTTAGCGTTTTTTGCGCGAGAACCTAAACTTAAAATCTTTTGTTCATATTTTTGCCTTAAGTCAATTATATCTTTAAAAGTATTAATTGCATCATTTGCTGTGTATATTATTCCATTTAAAAAAAATATTATCCATTGTTCAAAATTATTTTTTTCTCTAACCATATTTAAGGAATCGTAATAAGATAATCTGTTTTTTTCAAAAAAAGTGGATAAGTAAAGTACAGGTTTTGTAAGTATTTTTGATTCTACTAATTGCAATGTAATTAAAAGACGTCCAATTCTTCCATTACCATCTAAAAATGGATGAATGGTTTCAAATTGATAATGGCTTATTCCGATTTTTATTATTAAAGGAATATTAAGATTTTTATTATGCCAAAACTTTTCTAAATCAGTTAAAAGTTCGGGTAACTCCTCAAAAGAAGGAGGGATAAAAAAAGCATTTGAAAGCGAAGATCCTCCTATCCAATTCTGGCTTTTTCTAATTTCTCCAGTATTTTTGTACTGTCCTCTCACACCTGATAATAACTTTTTGTGCGTGTTTTTGACTAGTCTTGTGCTTAATGGTAAATTTTTAAGCTCATTAATCGCAAAATTTAAAGCATTTATGTAGTTTTGTACTTCTTGCCAATCATCTCTTTTTTCGGGGTCAATTTCCTCTTTAGGTAAAACTATTTCATCAATCTCGGTTTTTGTTCCTTCTATCATGTTTGATTTAGTGGCTTCTTTAGCCACATTCATTTGAATGAAAAAATCAATATCTGGTATTAAATACGAGAATGCATTTAATTCTCCAAGAAGTCTTGTCGCTTGCTCTAATAAAACATCAATCTTATTGTCATGCCAATCAAAGCTTCTATTGATTAAGGACGGTGAAAAACTTTGATATTCAAATTCTTCATTTTTAAACTGTTTCTTATATTTTCCGGCTATAAAATTTTTCATATTATGTCTTTATTATGAATAATTTTTAAAGTAATGTCAAATTATATCTCCATTTTTGACGATTTTTGGAGATATAGCTTTTTATATCTCCATTTTTGACGATTTTTGGAGATATAGCTTTTTATATCTCCATTTTTGTACAATTGACTTTTACCCCAAAATAAACTAATTTAAATATAATGATAGAAGATTTAAAAAAATCACAAAACATTGGAATTGTTATTGCTGATCATGAAAATATAGACTTTGTAACAGTTGCTCTTGTGTTTTTTTTAATCGCTAAAAAAATAAACAAACAAGTTTATTACAAGCTAAACAATGAATTACCTATAATTCCCCAATCTGGATTTATTCCTCAAATTGTTTTAAGCGTAAAAAAACAAATTCTAGATATATATTATGAAAAAACAGAAAATAGCGTAAAGCTATTTTTAACCCCTAAGAATGAAGATATATCTTTGGATGATTTAAAATGCGAAATACTTAATTCTGGAGAAGATGTGTATTGTGACTTAGTTATATCAATCGGCTTCAAAACTTTGAAAGAGCTAGAAAATGCCTCTAAAAATGATTTTAAAATAAATGGGGCTGACATCATTAACATTGACAATAGTCATTTAAATAAAAGGTTTGGAAAAATCAATTTAATTGAAAATGGCGCATCTGTTTCAAAAGTGCTTTTTAATAATTTAGAGGAGGATTTGGTAGATAGAAATATTGCTTCACTTTTACTTGCCGGAATAAAAGAAGGAGAAATAGAAACGATACAAAAATTAATAGAAAAAGGAGGAAAAACAGATACTGTTTATAAAATAAGAAGTCTTATTTTTGTACTAAATAAAATAGAATTTAAACAAGATATATACTTATCAGAAATAGATGATTTGGATGAATCGGATATTCCCTTTGTTTTAAAAATTATAAAAGATTACTTTTCTATCAAGGATTTTATACTTATTTTTAATAAAAAAAATTGCATATTTTATTCTAATAAAGAGGATGTTTTAGAAAAAATCAAGTTGCATTTTAATGCGCAAATTAAAAACAATGGAGGCATCTTTTTAAAAGAAAACTTAAGCAAGGAAGAAGTATTAAATATTTTAAAATAACATGGATGAAATCGTAGGACAAATTATCATCTCTAATGAAGAAAATAACTTTTTTAGAGAAAATATAACGCACTTAAAAGGTTTAAGAGAATTATTTTTAGAAAATGTAAATAAGGATATCACCTATTTAATTAAAATACTTATGATGGGAACTGTTCTTTTAAAAGGGTCTGACATCCACACTGAACCAACACAAGAAAAAACCGTTATAAGAGCAAGAATAGATGGCATGCTAACAAATATTGCTGAAATAGAAAATGATAAATACAAAAAAATATTGTCTAGAATAAAACTCTTAAGTAGACTTAAATTAAATATTGAAAAAAAACCCCAAGATGGAAGGTTCTCAATTAAGTTTGATGAAAATGAAATTGAAATCAGGGTCTCTGCTCTGCCTTCTGAATATGGAGAAGCTATCGTGATGAGGGTTTTAAATCCTAAGAATTTAATTAGTTTAGAAGAGCTTGGGTTAAGATCTGATTTAGAAAAATTATTTAACGAAGAAATTGAAAAACCAAATGGTATGATTATTGTTACTGGTCCAACAGGATCTGGTAAAACAACCACTCTTTATGCTTTTTTAAAAAAAATAAGTAAACCCGAAAATAAGGTTATTACAATTGAAGACCCTATTGAATATCACTTGGAAGGAATTACTCAAACGCAGGTAGATGAAAAAAAAGGCTATAGTTTTGCTTCAGGATTAAGATCAATTGTAAGACAGGATCCAGATACAATACTTGTAGGTGAGATTAGAGATGAAGAAACTGCAAAAATTGCAATTCAAGCCTCTCTGACAGGACATCTTGTCTTGTCAACATTACACACAAATGATGCCATAGGATCTATTGCAAGGCTTCAAGCATTAGGAGAAAATATTACAAACATTGCTCCAGCAGTAAACATTATTATTGCTCAAAGGCTTATAAGAAAAATTTGCAAAAAATGCATGAAATTAAAAAATGCAACTGAGGATGAATTAAATCTTATAAAAAAAGAATTGCCATTTTTAGACATACAAGATGGCATTAAATTGCCAAAAGCAGAGGGATGTGATTTTTGCAATAATACAGGATATAAAGGAAGGGTCGGAATTTTTGAAGCCCTTGTTTTAGATCATGAAATTAAAAACTTCATCCTAT
>JAQTWS010000053.1 GCA_028689175.1 Minisyncoccota bacterium | reverse complement strand
TTTGATTATTAGTGAGTTTGATTATAGAGACAAGATAAATATCTTTACAATCGCAAATAATTCAGATAATTCTAAAACATTCTTTAATTACGATAATAAAAACATCTATATTTTTGAAAATAACAGTCTCTACTCTATTAATAAAATTGTTCCTTAATACGTCTTCTTTTTATAGATGAAAATCTATAAATTATATGATTTCCACCTATAAGTTTTCTTATTTCAGAAGACAATTTACTAATACCTTCGCGAAGTATTTTTTTAAAGAACACAAAATTTATTATACAGATATAGAGATTTTTGTCAAATGTCTATTTTGAAGCTAATTCAAACAATCTTTCATCGTGCTCTTCCTTAGATATCTTTTGATTTGCAAGCATTGAACTTAGACCTGCGATGTAGTTTTGTTTGATTTTTGAGGAGGATAAGGCCGCATTATATATTCTTACATCGTCTATCAATCCATTAAAATAAGCTCCATCTCCTGTGCCAAATCTTAAACTAGAATTATTAATACCTTTAGCATAATCTTTAGTAATTTCTTTTGTTAAAGATCCATCGTTATAAGAATTTAATAAATTTACGGCTCTATTACATGTTAATGCTATATGTTGCCAATTATTATAAGCTTTTATATTTAAAACGGTATCTGTAGAAGCTCCCCCCTTAAATACAAAACTATTACCACTATAATAAATTAAATAAGAACCATTTATACCACTACCACCTTTTGATAATAAATAAGTACCAGGCGTTTTTACCCAGATTGACAAACTAAATTCATTCATATTCATTAAATCAAGTGAAGAGTTATTACCACAATCGACATAATCATCAACTCCATCAAACTTAAAACAGATGTCTGTAACACATTCAGATGCAGGCCTTAATTGAGGTAATCCATTCACTCCATTAAGAGTTCCGTGATTACTTCCCCATTGATCAGGAGTTTTATAAGGAGCTGCTGTTCCAGTTATTTCATCTAGTGGCCATCTCGATACCATATTAGCTGCTAAATTGTTTTGTACACTTTCTTCAAATGCTTTTACTTTAGCAATATTAGCTTTTTGAATTGAAGAAGAAGTAGAGATCATAATAACTCCTGCAAGTATTCCTATGATTACTATAACTACCAAAAGCTCGATTAAAGTAAACGATTTTTGTTTATACATGATTATTTAAACTAATTTTTATTAATTAAAATAATATCATTTATTTTAAACATGCGCAAGCTAAAGAAAAAACCAGGGATAATTCCCTGGCTTTTATATTATCTTTTAGACCAGCGTGGTGCCTTTCTCGCACGTTTTAATCCTGGTTTCTTTCTTTCTTTCATTCTTGAATCTCTTGTTAATAAACCTTCTTTCCTTAGCCTCTTTTTGTATGTCTCGTTAAACTTAATAAGAGCTCTTGCAATTCCATGACGTACAGCCTCTGCTTGAGAATCAAGACCGCCACCTTTAGCTATAACTGATATATCAAATTTATCAGCAATCTTCATTTTATCTAGCGATTCTCTTACCTTGCTTTGCATACTTTCTGTTTGAAAGTAATCTCTATAGTCCTTTTCGTTTACAATGATTTGATTTTTTCCATTTTCATATAATCTAATTCTAGCAACAGCAGTTTTTCGTCTTCCAATAGCATTAAAATATTTACCAGAAAAAACCTCTTTCTTTTTAGGAGTTTCTTTAACTTCTACCTTTTTAGCAACTACTGCCTTTTTAACTGTTTTCTTTGGAGTAGCCGCCTTTTTAACAGTTGGTTTTTTAACAGTAGTTTTCTTCACTTTCTTTACTTCTTTTTTTGTTGTTTTATCTTCTTTTTCTTTTGCCATTACTTTATTTCTCAAATTTTAATCTTTTGATTTGTTCGTTTCTCATTCTATTTTTTGGAAGCATTCTATAAACAGCTAACCTCAAAAGTTCTTGTCCGCCATCCTTATCAAACACTCTTTTCATAGGAATGAGCTTTTCGCTTCCAATATATCCAGTGTGCTTAAAATATGTTTTAGTCAAAAGCTTATTTCCTGTAAGCTTAACATCTTTAATATTTTTAATTACAACAACATTACCTGAATCTTTATTAGGCATAAAATCAGGCTTATTCTTTCCTCTTAAAAGTGAAACAACTTCTGTTGCAAGTCTTCCTAATGCTTTATCTTTTGCGTCTAATGTATAAGTTTCCATAATTTTTATACTAATTCAATTATCGCCATTTTAGCTCCATCTGATTTCCTTGACCCTAATTTTACAACTCTTGTATAGCCTCCTTGTCTTTCTTTGTATTTGGGAGCAATGTCATCTACTAATTTTTTAACAGTATTCAAAGAAAAATTCTTTAATAAAATTCTTCTGGCAGCTAAATCACCCTTTTTTGCTTTTGTAATTTTCTTTTCAATAAAAGGAGACAACTCTTTAGCTTTTGCCTGCGTCGTTTTAATCTTTCCATGCAAAATTAAAGATGAAGCTAATGTGTTTAAAAGCGCCTTTCTTTGACCTATTTCTCTATGTAATTTTCTTCCTTTCTTTAAATTGTTCATAATTTAAAATTTAAATTTAAACCTTCTAAAACTTTTTTAATTTCCTTTACTCCTCTTTTACCAACACCTTTTATTGCTGTTAATTCTTCCTCTGTTTTAGATGTTAAGTCTGTGATTGAATCAAAATCATTTCCTGTTAAAGCATTCATAACTTTCTCTGAAATCTCCATATCTTTAATCTTCAATACAGTTTCTTTTTCTTTTTTAACCGCCTTTTTAGCTTCTTTAGGCAAAGTTAACTCATCTTTTAAAAATTGAAAATGAGAGCCTAATATTTCAATAGATTCAAGAAGTGCTTCCTCTGGCTTAATTGTACCATCTGTCTCAATTTCAAAAATTAATTTATCAAAATCAGTCCTCTCTCCAACACGAACATTTTCAACTTTGTAATTAACTTTTTTAATTGGAGTAAAGATCTTATCAAGAGACATAACACCAATTTCTTTCTTTTCTTTATCACTTTCATCAGCAAGCTTATAACCAAATCCTTTTTCAATTGTAACTTCAATTTCAAGCTCAGATTTTTTATCTGTTAATGTTGCTATATACTGATCCTTATTAGCTAATTCAACCTCAGGAGAAAATTCAAAATCATTTCCTGTTATCTCTTTCTCACCCTTTACCTTCAAAATTGCCTTTTGTGGCTCGTCTGAATGTAATTTAAATCTTAATTGCTTCAAATTAAGTAAAATATGTAAAACATCTTCTTTAACTCCAGGAAGAGTTGTAAATTCATGTGACACATCCTTAATTTTTACAGTTGAAACAGCTGCGCCCTCAAGAGAAGATAATGTGACTCTTCTTAAAGCATTTCCAATAGTAATTCCATATCCAGGATAAAAAGGCTCTATTTCAAAAATACCGTAATTGTCACTAATATTATTTTTTTTAATTGAAGTAGGTAATGAAATCATATTATATATATATTATCTTGAATAATGTTCAAAAACTGCAGACAATTCTCCTAATAACTGAACGTCCTCAATTTTTGGATATCTTTTAATCTCCGCTTCAAGAGTTTTTATATCCATTGAAAGCCATGCAGGCAATTGAGTCTTTTTCATTTTCTCTTCAATGTTTTTAAAAATAGCTCTTTCTTTTGATCCTTTTCTGATAGATATTTTGTCATCAATCTTAATTTGTCTTGAAGGAATATTTGTTCTCTTTTGATTAACTAAAAAATGTCCATGTGTAACCATTTGTCTTGCCTCACCTCTTGATCTAGCAAAACCTAATCTAAAAACAATATTATCTAATCTTGTTTCTATATTTTTTATAAGAGCTGAAGGTACGTCTTCTACTAACTTAGTTTTTGTATCTAAAAGATCTTTTACATAATTTCTAAACTCTTGCTCAGTTAAGTTATAAGACTTTTTAATCTTTTGTTTTTCTCTAAGCTCTCTTCCGTACTCAGACAATCCTCCTTTTCTTCTTTTTGGTTTTTGTCCAGGAGCATAAGGTCTCTTAACTATCGCACATTTAGCAGAAAAACACCTATCTCCTTTTAAAAATAGTTTCTCGCTTGCCCTTCTACAAATTTTACATTTAGATTGTTTAATCATATTCTTTATTATAATTTTCTAGGTTTTCTTTGACGACAACCATTGTGTGGAATCGGAGTTGTGTCTTTAATTGACAATATTTCAAACCCTTGATTTGCAATTGATCTCACGGCTGACTCTCTACCAGATCCTACACCCTTAACAAATATCTTTACCTTTTTAATTCCCATCTTATCTGCAGTTTGCCCTATTGCTTCGGCTACTTTTGAGGCTGCAAAAGGAGTTGACTTTTTACTTCCTTTAAAACCTAATTTTCCAGCAGATTTTGATTCTAAAACATTACCAAATTGATCGGTTAATGTAATAATGGTGTTATTATACGAAC
>JAQTWS010000001.1 GCA_028689175.1 Minisyncoccota bacterium | reverse complement strand
CAAATGAACATAAAATTAGGTTCGGATTATCTGCTATTAAAAATGTTGGGTATGCTCTTGTTGAAAAAATAATAGAAGAAAGGAAAAAAAATGGCAATTATAAATCTATCTCTGATTTTTTAGAAAGAGTAGATCCTAAAGTTATTAATAAAAAAACAATGGAAAACTTGATTAAAGCAGGTGTTTTCGATAATCTCGAAGAGAGAAATAAATTACTCTTTAATTTAGAAAAAATATTAAACTGGTCTCGTGAAAATAAAAAACAAAAAGAAAATAGACAAGTTGGATTATTTGATATGTTTGAAGAAAATGGAATTCCTAAAATCCAATTAGATAATGCAAATAAAGCAACTCAATCTGAAAAGCTTGAGTGGGAAAAAGAACTTTTAGGACTTTATATCTCAGGACATCCCCTACAAAAATATAAAAATTTCTTAGAACAAAGAACTATTAAGATAAGCAAGATTGTAAAGGATTTAACAAATGAAAATGAAGCAAAATCTCCTTACGATAGACCACTCATTCAAGGAGATATGGTTTGTATAGGGGGGATTGTTATAGAGACGAAAAAAATATTAACAAAAAAGGGAGAGCCAATGATGTTTATTAAAATGCAGGATCTAACAGAAAAAATTGAGGTTGTTGTATTCCCTTCTCTATACACAAAGATTCCAGAAATATTTGAAGAAAACAAAATATTATTTGTGACGGGCAGAACAGATGTTAGGGATGGTTCGCCAAAAATAATTGCGAACGAAGCAGAAGAATTAATTAAAAATTAAAACTATGAATAAAGAAGAAGTTGTTAGACATTCGCTATCACATATTTTAGCAATAGCAATTAAAGAAAAATATAAAGGAGTAAAATTAGGAATTGGCCCAGCAATACAAAATGGTTTTTATTATGATTTTGATAATTTAGAAATCGAAGAAAAAGATTTAAAAGAAATAGAAAAAAGAATGAAACATTTAGTTAAGCAAAACATTCCTTTTGAAAAGCAAGAGATTTCTAAAAAAGAAGCTAAAGAACTTTTTAAAAATGAACCATACAAACTAGAGTTAATAGAAGGAATTGCTGAAGATAAAGTTTCAATATATAAAACAGCAAATTTTATTGATTTATGCGCTGGGCCTCATATAAAAAATACAAATGAAATTGATCCTAATTCTTTTAAATTAGAAAAAATGGCTGGAGCGTATTGGAAAGGTAGTGAAAAAAATCAAATGTTAACTAGGGTTTATGGAATTGCATTCGAAGATAAATTAAAGCTAGCAGATTATTTAAAATTTCAAGAAGAGGCTAAAAAAAGAGATCATAAAAAACTTGGAAAAAATTTAGATTTATTTTCTTTTCAACCAGAAGCTCCAGGATGTGTTTATTGGCATCCCAAAGGTATGATTTTTTGGGACTTACTCGAGGATTTTGGACAAAATATTAGAAAAAAATATGGCTATGTTAAAATTAAAACTCCACAGATGGCAAAAAATGGTCTTTGGATCACTTCTGGTCATTGGGATCATTACAAAGATGACATGTTTGTTATAAATGTTGAAAATGAAGTATATTGTCTAAAACCAATGGACTGCCCTTTTAATATTCAAATTTTTAAAACAAAACAAAGATCATACAAAGACCTCCCAATAAGATATACTGAAATAGGTAGAGTTATGAGAAATGAAAAATCTGGAGAGTTAAATGGTCTATTTAGAGTAAGAGAAATAACTCAAGATGATTCTCATGTATTTTTAAGGGAAGATCAAATAGAAGAAGAAATATCAAGTTTGATAAAAATGATTCAGAAATATTATGGCGCCTTAGATATTGAGCCTAAATTTTTCCTTTCAACTAGGCCAGACAATTTTATGGGCGAAATAAGGGTTTGGGATAAGGCAGAAGAAGATTTAAAAAACGTTTTAAATAAACACAGTATTGATTATAATCTAAAAGAAAAAGATGGCGCTTTTTATGGTCCTAAAATTGATATTGATATAACAGATGCCTTAGGAAGACCATGGCAAGTAGCCACTATTCAACTCGATTTTCAATTGCCACAAAAATTCAAGTGTGAGTATATAGATGAAAATGGAGAGAAAAAAACACCGGTCATGCTTCATGCCGCTATTTTTGGCAGCTTCGAGAGAATGATAGGAATTTTAATTGAACATTACGCAGGTAATTTTCCTTTTTGGTTATCCCCTATTCAACTTTCAATTATTCCAGTTGGAGAAGCGCACAGGAATTATGCACATAAAATAAAAGAATATCTAAAAGATTTTAGAGTAGAGGTTAAAGATGAGGCTGAAACTGTTTCAAAAAAAATAAGAGAGTCAACAACAGAAAAAATTCCATATATTATCACTGTTGGAGATAAGGAAATAAAAAACAATACAATAAGTGTAAGAAAAAGAGGAAACGAAGATTTAGGAGAAATGTCAATTAATGACTTTGTAAAAATAATAAATAAATAATAAAAATATGAATAAAAAAATTATTATCACATTAGCCCTCATTATATCTTTTTCTTTTACAGGAAGCTTTGCAAATGCAGGAGAAGAAGCTAATATTTTGCCTAATAATCCGCTCTACTTTTTTAAAGATTTAGGAAGACAAATACAAGACCTTTTAACACTTGATTCTGCTGGAAAAATTGAATTAAGACTTAAAATTGCTGAAGAAAAATTAGCTGAGATTGAGCA
Organism: Minisyncoccota bacterium; assembly: GCA_028689175.1. Classification (GTDB taxonomy): domain Bacteria; phylum Patescibacteriota; class Minisyncoccia; order Minisyncoccales; family Minisyncoccaceae; genus JAAZMU01. Next base: position 16,380 of record JAQTWS010000001.1, on the reverse strand, counting down.
GGTAGCAGAAAAAAATCCAAACAATCCTAATTACCAAAAATATCTTAAAAATTATGAACAAGCTGTAGGAAAAATTCAAAAAAATATAGATAAATTAGACGCAGGAAAAGAAGAAATATTAGAAAATATCGCAACTAAAATAATAAATCATGAAGAGAGGTTGGAAGAATTAAAAAATATAATAAGATCTGATAAGAGAGAAGCGGTTGATCAGATCAAAAATAATGTTATAAATAATTACACAGAAACATCTTTAAAGATAGCTGACGAAGAGGCTTTTAAAAACAAGATGAGGGAAAGAATCCAAAACATGGGTGAGGAAAAAGCTATAAAAACAGTTAATAGAATTCAAAATGAAGCTCCTCAAAATTTAAAAAGTATTTTAAATAAAATAGATGTTGTTCAAAATATTAGAGAAAAAGGAATTAATAATTCGGGACAAGAATTAAAAGAAATTATACAAAGCGAACAACTGATCGATAAGGTTAATAAAGATGCTCAAAAATTAGGATTAACACCAGAAGAAATTTTAGAAAAAGTAGCAACATTTTCAGAAGAGGATAAGACTAAATTACAACAATATGCCCTCGAAATTCTAGCAGGAAATAAATCAGAGGAGGATATTGTAAAAGATTTTAATAAAATTAATTTAAGCCCTGATGCTCTTCAAAAAATAGAATCATTAGCTAATCAAAACCAATCCTCACTTTTAAATGAGGCATCTAAGTATTGTATCAACCAAGGAAATAAAGTGCTTGTAGAAAAAGATAGTAATGGAAATGAAATTAGATTTTGCATTTCTAAAGATGGTAAAAAATGTAATGAATTAGACTTTTTTAATAAAAAATGCTCTTTTTAAATCAATATTTAAGAAACTTTTTAACCTCTTTTTTAGCCTCTGAATAATTTTTAATCCATTTAATATTTTTATCTCTTTTAAACCAAGTCGTTTGACGTTTGGCAAACTTAAATGTATTAATTTTTATTCTCTCTATTATTTCTTTTAAATCACTATATTCTTTCCATTCCCTATAGCCAATTGTTTCTAATATTGGAGCATTTTTAGACAAGCTCTTAACTTCTTTTTCAAGACCAGATTTAATCATTTCATTTACTCTTTTATCAATCCTTTCTTTAAGCTCTTCTTTTGGGACTTTAATTCCTAATTCTAATATATCAAATTGTGGTTTGTTTTTAGTATTCCTAAAGAAAGTTCTTATTTTAGCAACTTCAATAGCTCTAACAAGTCTTCTTTTGTTTTTTTTATCAATTATTTCCGCACCTTTTTTGTCTAGCTTTTTATAAATTTCAAAAAGCTCTTCTTCTGATTTTTTTTCAAGCTCTTCTCTTAATTTTAAATCAGGCTTAATTTGAGGAAAATTAATGTTTTCCGTTATTGAGGAAATATATAACCCTGTTCCTCCGACTAAAAAAGGTGTCTTATTCTCATTCAAAATATTGCAAATAGCCTTCTCTGCATCTTTTTTAAATAATGCAACATTATACTCATCTTCGGGATTAACAATATCAATTAAATAGTGTTTTACGCCTTTTAGGTCTTTTGGCTTAGCTGTTCCAATATCCATTTTTTTGTAAACCAATCTAGAATCTGCTGAAACAATCTCTCCATTAAATTCCTTTGAAAGCCTAATTGAAATATCTGTTTTACCAGAAGCAGTAGGTCCCAAAAGAACAATTAATTTTGCAAGTTCACCCTCAAGACCAAAACTAAGTACTTTTTTAATTTTAATCTTAACAAATTGCCCTATCAAATCTTTTCTATTTGTTTTGAATTTAACTGTCCTGTAATCCCAAGATTTTCCAACATAATACCCTTTATTCTTTTCCATTACCAACACGTCCAAAACTTTTCCGATATATTTTTCATTTTTTTGACTAATTTGTTTTTTAAGAATTTCCGTTAATCTTTTATCTCTTGACTTTTTTTCTTTTTTAGAAACATCATCCTCCATTTTCAAAATCGCGTATGTCCCTGGTCTTGTAGAAAACTGATTTATATATGCCATATCAAATTTAAGCTCTTTAAAAGCTTTTTCTGTTTCTTTAAATTCTTCTTCTGTTTCCCCTGAAAAACCAACGATTACATCTGTTGATATAAATATATCTTCCCTTCTTTTTTCTTTAAAAACTTTTTTAATATCTAAATATAATTTTTTATATTTTTCATATGTATATGGCCTGTTCATTCTTTTTAAGACAATATTTGAACCTGATTGAATAGGAAGATTTAAATATGGTCCATACTTATTTGAAGAAACCATTGCATTGATTAATTTTTTAGAAAAATTCTTAGGATGGGGAGATGTGAATCTAATCCAAAAATTTCCTGGAACTTCATTTACCATTTTAAGAAGCTTAGGAAAATCAACACCATCTGATTCATAATCATTTACATTTTGCCCTAAAAGCCAAACCTCTTTAGCACCATCTAATACAGCTTTCTCAACCTCTTTGATAATTTCTCGGTGATCTCTACATTTAAGCGGTCCTCTTGTATATGGAACAGCGCAGTATGTGCAAAAATTTTCACACCCACCTGATATTGGAATGCTCGCAATAAAATTAATTTGCCTTTCCGGATAAATATTTAGATAATCTTTTGGATAACATAGATCTTCTTTGCTCAATATTTTATACCAATTATTTAAATCTTTGATATCTAAAATATAATCAAACTTACCTTCTAATTTATTTTTATCAAAATCTAAAACGCATCCAGTTAAAATTGTTTTAGCTTTTATTTTTTTAAACTTAGGAATTAAACCAAAAATTCTGTCAACAGCAGACTGCCTAACTGAACATGCAACAACAATAATTAAATCAGCATCTTCCATTTTAGATGCTTTTTCATAATCTAAATCCTTTAAAACTGAAACAACTCTTTCACCATCAGCTATATTCATCTGACAACCAAAAATGATTAGAGAATATTTTTTCATATATTAAAATAGTATATTAAATTAAAGTCAAAAGCAAGTTATTTACTTGCTATTATTGTATAATAATTTTACTTCTTTTTCTGATAAGGCGCGATTATAAATTCTAACATCATCTATCGAACCATTTAAAAAAAGGCTCCCCCAACCGGATCTCCCTATAATCATTTCTCGCGATCCTAATTTCATATTTCCTATTAATTCAGTTTCATCAATTAATACACCATCTGAAAATAATTTTAAATAACCACCATTTATACCATTTGTTATAAAACCAACATATTTCCATCCTTGGCCAATTATATTATTTTTTCCAGTAGCGGCGACAGCACTAGTTGATCCAGGATACAAAGCCGCGCCCAAATAGCCTTGATAATGATAAAGTTGCCATTGATTATCCGAAACATTATCTCTCTTATTTATAATCCACCCATCATCTGAATTAATCTTAACCCAACAAAATACAGAAAATTCTGCAGGATTATCAAAATTTACAATTATAATATCATCAACTCCATCAAACCTCATTCCTGTATTCATATTCCCATCAACACCTTCTGTAAAAGTAGCTCCATAATTAGTGCCATGATTAGAATTAGGACTCATGTCAGAAATAGTATTACCATCCTTTGTTCCAATTGATAAAGGATAGTACGCTACAAGGTTATCAAAAGAAGGAACTTCTTTTACTTTTTCAATATTAGAATTGATTTCAAAAGATAGAGATGTGTCTGATGGCTTATTTGCATATATTACAAAGAAATTACCAGAGGATGATGTTTTGTAATATATATCTTGATCAATGTTAGGGATATCTGTTTTAGATTTTAAATTTGTACAACCTGTTTTAATATTACATGGTGTAGTTTCAATTGGAAAAGTATCCATTGAATATGTTTTGAGAAGTTTGCTTATACCTAATATTCCACTAGAGACTTTAGAGTCTCGTGCTTTGGCAATGTTATTGCTTGTTGAGATCGTTATAACTCCTGCAAGTATTCCTATGATTACTATAACTACAAGTAATTCTATTAAGGTAAAGGACTTACTTTTTAACATATAAATATAATTATTTTTATTAATTAAAATATTAACATTTATACATAATAAGTGCAAATTTAGAAACGTGATTCCTGTAAATAAAATTTTAAAACTTGTTTATTCTAATTATTTCTATTATAATTTAATAATAAACAATTTATTCAATAAACACTATGTCTCAAAAACACATTATTATACCAATCATTATTTTAGGCATCGTTCTAATCAGTCTGATCTTTTTTTTAAAAACAAAACCAGAAATTAACCAAAAAAAGGAAGTTAGTTTAGATGAAAAAATCGGAGAAATGCTCATTTTAGGATTTAGAGGAACTGAGGTAAACGAATCCTCAAAAATCATACAAGACATTAATCAATATCATCTAGGAGGAGTAGTTTTATTTGACTATGATCTGCCTTCAAAAAGTTTTCCTAGAAACATTGAAAACTTTGAACAAACTAAAAAGTTAATTGATGATATAAAAAATTTAACTAATCCTCATCTTTTTATCGCAGTTGATGCTGAAGGCGGATATGTTAATAGACTTAAACCAAAATATGGATTTAAAGAAATTGAAAGTGCTCAAAAAATGGGAGAAAAAGAAGTCTTAAACACTTTTGAAGAAGCTTCAAAACTTGGCGAAGAATTAAACTTGCTTGGTTTTAATCTTAATTTTGCTCCAGTTGTTGATGTTAATGTTAATTCAGACAATCCAATTATTGGATACCTTGAAAGATCTTTTTCAGAAGATCCACAAAAAGTTTCTAAACATGCAGACGCTTTTATTGATGGAATGCATAAATATAATATTATAACTACAATCAAACATTTTCCAGGACATGGAAGTTCAAAAGATGATAGTCATTTAGGGTTAACCGATATAACTCAAACATATAATAAAGAAGTGGAACTTTATCCTTATAAAAATTTAATTGAAAAAGATAAAGTAGACATAATTATGACTGCTCATATTATGAATAAAAACATTGATAGCGAAAACCCAGCCACTCTATCTCCCTTATTCCTTCAAGATATCTTAAGGAATGAACTTGGATACAAGGGGGTAATTATTTCAGACGATATGCAAATGGGTGCTATTATTGATAATTTTGGATTTGAAGAGGCAATTATTAAATCCATTAATGCTGGCTGCGATCTTCTAGGTTTTTCAAATAATAATAATCATGAATATGATGAAAACATTGCTGAAAAAGCCGTTAATGTAATTAAAAAAGCTGTACAAGATGGTAAAATTTCAGAAAAGAGAATCAATGAATCCTATAACAGAATTAAAACCTTAAAAGAAAAATATAATATATTACCCTAACAACTTCTAAAAGAAATATTTGATGATGAAATATTATTTATTCTCTGATTATATTCTTTTTTAGAAATTAATCTTCTGGAATACATTTTTTTCAAACCTGCTATATATTGCTTTTTTACTTTGGTAAAAGAATAACCTATTTATAAAGTCTTGTATATAGAACAATTCATTGTATTATTTTTACTTAAGACCATTAATATACAAAACTGTCGCTTTTGTTGCAGTATTAAAAGTTTTTGCAACAAAATACCAGCTATCTATTGGCGTATCATTATCCCATTCTAAAAGTACAAAAGTTAAACAGTACAAGCGAAACAAACCCACAAAAACCTGCTCAAAACTTGATCAGGATCACAATACATGGATTTCAAATCATAAGTACATAAAATATCCTAATTTATTTAAGGATATACTAAGTTTTAAATTATTCGTGACGTAAAGCATTCGATTGGATTTAATTTAGCAACCGTAGTAATAGGTGGATAATATCCAAAAATAATTCCAATTAAACTTGACACACTAAAACTAAAATAACCGAAGAAGTTACTAAATGTTGTGTTTTAAATTTTGTTATTATAAACGCGATAACGAAACCTAAAATACTCCAAACACCTCTCCGATTAGAGTTAATACTAATGCGTCTAAATCTTTAGTAATTACCGATCTTTTCTCTCTGCAAAGCTTCAATATTCATTGCCCCTTAGATAAATTCACCCCTTTAGGCAAAATTTTTAGCAACCAAGTTCTCTCCTATCTTTTTACAGACTCCAAGTGATTTCTTTACCAAAAACAAAAACTATATTTATTTTTTTACATCTAGATACTCCTGAATTACAAAATTTTTAGATGTTGCTATTTCTGTATCACTAAAATAAAAATCATAATCATTTTTATTTTCAATAAGGGTAACTCCTACAACTTCTCTGTTAGCGCCTTCTGGTTTTAAAATAAACATCATCGATATTTCTGCCTTTTTCGATTAAACTTTAAAGCTTTATCTCTATTATTTTTTTGTAAAATATATTGTTTTTGGAAAATATTTTGTAGCTTAAAATGATTTTTAAATTTTCTATAAGAAAAAAGGGAGTCTCCTCTTCCCCACCCCTCGTGAATTTCTAGTAATAACTATATCAACATTAGACATATTGATATCATTTAAAAAAACGTTTAGTTTTCATTATTTAAAATAATATCAATTTCTCCTAGATCAACATAATAAATTTCATGTTCTTGTTCTTTAATGTAGTCATGAAGTACTGATGATGTTATTTGTGAATCTTTGTATCAAAATTTTGTTAAGAATAAAAATTTCTTTTTTTCTATACTTTATTAATCGTGAGATACTATATTTATTTTCCTGATTTATCTGGAATAATCAAACAAGCGATTATATATATAACTATTCCTGGCAAAAAACCAGTGAATACTACAACTAAAAGCCATATTAATCTTAAAATTGTTGGATCAATATTTAAATAATCTCCCAATCCTCCTACTACTCCACAAAAAATCTTATTTTCTTTACTTTTGTATAATAATTTTTTCATAATTTTATATTAAAAATCACCTTAGTAATATTACCTTCTTAATTAAACATCGTCAAGAATAAAATTCTATCTAATGTATTAAGACAAGTCTAAAAGAAATTCTTCTTGCTTTTCTTTCTGTGTCTGATTAAATCAATATTTGAATTTTTAACACTTATCATATCATCTTCTTTTAAGTCCTCTATTATAATTTCTACATTATTTTTGTCTACACTGAAAATAAATTTTACACAAACAAAGCTTATAAAAATTATGCCAATTATTATTAAAACTAAAATGATACTTTTTTTATTTTTATACTATTACACTTATTTAATTAGCTAGTAAACGACGTTAAAGCTATCTTGTACCATATTCAGGTTCAATCTTAATGATTCTATTCTTCGACTATATTCTTGTTTAGATATGTTTCTATTTGCAAGCATTGAATTTAGTCCTACGATGTAGTTTTGTTTGATTTGAGAGGAGGATAAAGCTTCACTATATATTTTTACATCGTCAATATAACCTTTAAAAGGATAAGTTGTTGTTGTTAACGATCCTATTAATAAGTCGCTATCACTTTTTGTTTCTAAAAAATTTGCGATATCGTTATTTTTTAGCTGAATAATAGAATTTGAATAAACTATATAATTCTGATTTTTTTGCACAATAACTAAATAATACCAATCATCATGATTAAATTTATGATTAGCATCACTTGACCTATAATACGCAGAAGTATTGTCTGCTATTTCCCAAACATAATTTCGGCCATTTCCTAACCACATTGACCAATAGGGTTTTGTTGCATACATTTTACTAACTAAACCTTGCGATGTGCCTGTTGTGTAATTTTTAAACCAAAAACTTAAAGTAATTTCTTCAATGTTTTTTAATGATGAAGAACTGGCAATTTTTATATAATTTCCTAATGAACCAGAAAAATATACACATCCCCCAAAAATACACTCGCTCTTATCTTTTGATGTAAGTGCACCAACAATTGTTCCATGATTATTTCCCCATGTATCTTCCCCTATACTAGAAGGATTATCAAAAGTCCACTCAGAAACCAAATTAGATAATAGTTCGTTTTGAACGGTAGAAGAGAAAGCTTTTGCTTTAGCAAAGTTAGCCTTATCAATTGAAGAAGAAGTAGAGATCATAATAACTCCTGCAAGTATTCCTATGATTACTATGACTACAAGTAATTCTATTAAGGTAAATGATTTATTATTTCTCATAAAAGTCCGTTTGTTGAGCCTTGTTTTTTAATACAACTTGCTGAATTTTTCAAACCTAAATCAATAGCTTTAAGAATATCACCATGCTTAATTAATCCTGAAACAAATCCTGAACCAAAAGCATCACCTGCTCCTGTTTTATCAGTTGCCTTTATAGTTTTTGCTTTTTTATTATAAACCTTATTGTCGTTATCTATTACGGTCACACCTTTCTCACCCTTCGTTATTATGGTTATTCCTCTATGCATTTTTTTTAAATCTTTTATTATTTCCTCTTCTTTTCTGTAAGCATTATTTGTTAAAATAGAAGCCTCTTCTTGATTTAAAATCAAAACATCTGTTTTATCAATCATTTTCTGTAATGTCTTTTTGGGAAGATTCAATTGACTGTTACCAGGATTAAAAGCAATCCTGATATTATTATCGCTCGCATAATTAACAATATCTTGAGTTAATTTTGCAAGTCTTCCTGAAAGTGGCGCTAAATAATACCATTTAGCTTTTTTAAATTTAGTATTTGATAAATACTCCGAAGCTCCCCTGTAAACCATGATTGTTCTATCTTGCCCCTTTATATTAAAAATCATAGAACAGTTTGTCGAAGCCTTTTCTGTTTTTTGAATTAATCTAGTATCTATTTTATTCTTTTTTAACTTAAATATGATTTCATTTCCCAAACTGTCATCTCCAACACATCCTAAATAAGCAACTTTAAAACCCTGTCTTTTGAAAGTGAAAGCGGAATTAATTCCGCCCCCACCAATATTAAACTGAGTTTGCTTCAAATTAATTTTAGAACCTAAGTTAAAAGCTATGGCTTTACCTGATATGAAATCATTTGAAGAAATGACATTTATTTGAGAAGGGGATATATATATATCCCAAGTCGCTGATCCAAAAGTTATAATATCGTATCTATTTACCATAGGAATTTTTTCTTTTGTTTAACACTATCTAATTTAATAATTGTCTTAATTACTGAATCTGGATTAAGAGATATGGCTGATATTTTTCTTTTCATAATAAATTCAGCAAAATCGGGATAGTCAGAAGGAGCTTGTCCGCAGATTCCACAATATTTTTTTCTTTTTCTACAAATAGAAATAGCTTGTTCAATTAATTTTAAAACTGCCTCATCTTTTTCATTTGCAATATAGCTTAATTCTCCATTGTCTCTATCTAATCCTAACGCTAATTGAGTTAAATCATTTGAACCTATACTAAAGCCGTCAAATATATCTAAAAATTCATTTGCAAGTATTACGTTTGAGGGAATTTCACACATTACATAAACTGGCATTTTTTTGTCGTTTAATCCGAACTTTTTAATTAGATCTCTAACTTGCTTTCCTTCCTTAATTGTCCTACAAAATGGTACCATTACGCAAATATTTTTAAGACCAAACTCATCTCTTGCTTTTTTAATTGCCTCACATTCAAGCTTGAATGCTTTTTGAAATTCTGGATCAATATATCTAGAAGCCCCCCTAAATCCCATCATTGGATTTTCTTCCTCTCTTTCAAAAAGCCTTCCTCCAATCAAATTCTTATATTCATTTGTTTTAAAATCAGAAAATCTTACAATTACTTTTTTAGGATAAAATGCAGCTCCTATTTGAGCAACACCCTCAGCCAACTTATCAACAAAAAATTTCTTTTTATCCGTATATCCAACTGTTAATTCTTTTATCTTATTTTTTTCTTCTTTAGATAATTTATTTCTTATTTTTTCAAAATAACATAAAGTCAAAGGATGAATTGTTATTTTATTTGCTATAATAAATTCCTCTCTCGCAAGACCAACTCCGTCAACTGGCAAGTATGAATATTGAAAAGCTATATCAGGAGCTCCAATATTTAAACAAATATCTGTGTCTAAATCAGGAATGTTATCCAAGTTATATTTTTTTGAAGTATATGGTATTTTTCCTTTAAAAATCCTACCTCTTTGACCTTGTGTGCAATCCACTGTAACAATATCCCCTGTTTTAAATGTTTTAGTAGCATCTTTTGTTCCCACAATACATGGAATACCAAGCTCTCTCGAAATAATCGCAGAATGACATGTTTTTCCTCCCTCGTCTGTAATTACAGCACCAGCAATTGTCATAATACTATTCCAATCAGGGTCAGTCATCTTTGTAATTAAAACCTCTCCTTTTTTAAAATCCTTCATCTCTTTTGGATCTAAAATAACCCTTACTCTTCCAATGCCTATTTTATTTCCAACTGCAATTCCATAAAGTGTAGGATCTTTTTTTGAATCAATAACATATTCTGTGTAAAAATGCCCGTCTTGATTAGAATGAACAGTTTCTGGTCTTGATTGAACAATAAATAGTTGTCCTGTTTTTCCATCTTTTGCCCACTCAATATCTTGTGCATTTCCATAGTGTTTTTCAATAACACATCCCCATTTTGCTAATGTTAAAACCTCCTCATCTGTTAAAGATAAAATATTTTGGTCTTGCTTATTTACAGCAACTTCTTTTAAACCACTATTTTTAGAATAAATATATTTTCTATTTTTTCTTCCTAAACTTTTAGAGATAATGGATTTATATCCATCAGCTAATCCTGTTTTAAAAACAAAAAATTTATCAGGAGTAATTCTTCCCTTCACAATCATTTCACCAACACCCCAAACAGAATTTATAATAAGGACTTTATCAAAACCAGTTTCAGTATCAATTGTAAACATCACTCCCGAAGAAGCTAAATCAGATCTTACCATTTTTTGAATACAAGCTGACAAATATACCTCTAACTGTTTAAATCCTTTTTCTCTTCTATATGATATTGCTCTATCAGTAAACAAAGAAGCATAACAATTTCTAACAGCCCTTAAAACTTGCTTCTCTCCTGAAACATTTAAAAAGGACTCGTGTTGTCCTGCAAATGAAGCATCGGGAAGGTCTTCAGCTGTTGCAGATGATCTAACTGCAACATCTGTATTTTTACCATACTCCTTTTCTAGCTTTTCATAGGCTTCAATAATATCTTTTTCTAGATCCTCTGGAAACTTACCTCTTGAAATCCAATTCCTAGCAAGCTTACCAGCCTTTTGAACATTTTCTAGTTTTTTTAGATCTAAATTATTAAAAAGTTTTTCTAATTTATTATCAATTTTATTATAACTAATAAAATATCTATACGCCTCTGCCGTTGTTGCAAACCCATTAGGAATATTAATTCCTTTCGTTCCTAAAAGTGAATACATTTCACCAAGAGAAGCATTTTTGCCACCCACTCTACTAACATCATCTTTTCTTAATTCTGAAAACCATAAAATTGTTTCTTTTTTCATGTTGTATTGTTTTTATTTAAACGGATTATTAATATATAAAATATATAGACCTATGCCAAGGAATAATAGAATGAATATAACATTAAGCCAAAAAATTGATAAACATGCTTTTTTATTTTTCATAGATTAAATGTTCAATAACTTTAACTGCTCTCTTAATTTCTATTATATTAGGTATTCTATTTTTTTCAACAATGCTAATTGCTTTCTTAAAAGAATCTCCTCCAACAAAAGATACTATAATTGGTTTATTATACTTATTTCTTAATTTTACAATTATTTTAGCAGTTTTTTCTGGTTCTGTCATTATCTGAAGTCCCTGGATTACAAGTATGCAATAAATATTGTTTTGCTTTAATAAAGATTCAATTGCAATTTCATATCTACTAGCCAATGCATCTCCCATAACATCAAGTGGATTATTTCTTATTTTTACTTTATCAAATTGAGGATCATTTAAAAAATTTAATGCCTCTTTTTTTAATTTGGGTATTTTAATTTTTTCATTCTCAAAATAATCTACTGCAAGTACTCCAAAACCACCTCCATTACTAACAATTCCAACGCCATTTTTACATCTATCACTCCATGATAAAACTTTTGATAAATCAAGTAACTCTTCAATTGAATCAACCTCTATCACATTCGCTTGTTTAAAAACTGAACTATAAATCTTACTATCTCCAGCAAGTGATCCTGTATGAGTTAATGCTGCACTTTTTCCAAGTTTACTTTTTCCAGATTTTAAAACAATAACAGGTTTAATTTTAGAAACTCTAGAGGCTACTTTTAAAAACTTTCTCCCATTTTTAATCCCCTCTAAATACATTGTTATAACATCCGTATCTTTATCATTTGCTAAATAATCGAGGTAATCCGATAAATCTAACCCAGCCTCATTTCCAAAAGAAACTATTTTAGAAAATCCATAATTCTCATACCTCGCAATATCAATTATAGAATCTAATATAGCACCAGATTGAGATAAAAGGGCGATATTTCCTTTTTTAGGAACAAAAGGCGCAAATGAAGCATTTAAATTGACTTTAGTGTTTATAATACCAAGACAATTTGGTCCTATTAAAGATATATTTGCTTCTTTTGCTATTTTTTTTAGTTCTTCTTCTTCCTTAATATTACCAATCTCAGAAAAACCGGCTGAAATAACAATTATTCCTTTTACTTTTTTGGCCGCACATTCTCTTACCACTGCATTCACAACTTTAGACGGAACTGCAATAATAGCTAAATCTATTTTTTCTTCTATGTCTAGAATAGATGCATATGCTTTTTTATTAAATATCTTTTTTCTATTTGGATTGATAAAAAATATTTTTTCCTTACTTTTAAGTAAATTTAATGCAATTCCACTACCGACTGTTTTAGGCCTATTTGAGGCCCCTATTAAAGCAATTGTTTTTGGATTAAAAATATGTGTAAGCATTTTATTTTATAATTATTCTAAAATCAGCAATGCTAATTTCCTTTTCATTTATAAATACTGGATTAAAGTCAACCGAAGATATGTCCTCTTCTTTTAATATAAGCTGAGAAAGACTTAATAATAATTCTACAATCTTATCTATGTCAACTTTTTTACTTCCCCTAAAATTCATTAATGCATCGTAACCCTTTAGTTCTTTTAGCATCTCTAATGCATCTTTTTTTGTTATTGGACAAACTCTGAAACTTACATCATTCAAAACCTCAACAAAAATACCTCCAAGACCAACCATAATAGTAGGACCAAAAGTTTTATCAAAGCTTAAGCCAATAACAATCTCCTTTCCTTTAAATTGTTTTTGAACTATAACCCCTTCCTTATCTTTAAATTTTTTATCTAAAAGCAAAAAATTATTTTCTAACTCATTTTCATTTTGAATATTAGTAATAACAGCATTTTCTTCTGTCTTATGAATTACTTTATCTGAATAAACTTTTAAAACTACAGGGAAACCAATTTTATTTGCGTAGTCAATCGCATCCTTTTTTTGATTAAAAATTTCTGTATCTTTTATGCTAATATTGTGCTTTTTAAGCAAATCTTTTGTTTTTTCAAAACTTAATAGTTTCATTTTATTATTTTTAAAAATTCTTTTTTATTAATAGACGCCCCGCCGACTAAAACTCCATCAGTTATGTTAATGATTTCTTTTGCATTACTACTATTAACACTGCCTCCGTACAAAACTTTATTTTCTTTTGCTATTTTTTTAATTAAGTTATAACTACTTAAAATATCTTCTAATCCACAAGCTTTTCCTGTTCCAATAGCCCACACAGGCTCATAAGCAATAATTATATTTTTATTATTAATACCTTTTAGCTGTGCTCTTAAAACTTGTTTTCTATCTCCTCCTAATTTTTCACCAATACATAAAATCGGTTTTAATTTATTCTCTAAACAAATTTTAATTTTTAAATTAATACATTCATTATCTTCTTTAAATATTTCCCGTCTCTCTGAGTGTCCTATAATAACATATTTACATCCTAAATCTTTAAGCATCTTAGGAGATATTTCTCCGGTATAAGCTCCCTCATTTTTATAAAAACAATTCTGAGCGCCTAGAATGTAATTATTTCCTTTTTGTAAATAAGTAAAAGGAGGGCATAAAATAATTAAATGTTTTGTCTTAATGTCAAAAACTTTGAAAAGCTCTTCAGCTTTCTTCTTTGACAAAGGATTCATTTTAAAATTTCCTACAATAATTTTTTTCATATATGGACATTAATTATACCTAAAGTTACTAATGTAAGCACTAGGGCGGCTATACTATTTCCAGCAAAAATTAAAAATACAGCTCTTTTAAAAGGAACGTTAAAAAGAAAAGCACACAAGGAGGCTGTCCATGTTCCCGCGAATGGAAAAGGAAGCACGGCAATCATAAAAAGCGCTAAACTCTTATAAATCTCAAAATTTTTAGTATATTGCTTTCTTGTCCTTTCAAAAAGCCAATTAATAATTTTTTTAAAAAATGCAAAATGTTTAGATAAAAATTCTGTTATAATTTCTAAAAAATTTAAAACAAAAATAGGAATCAATGAATTACCTAAAAGTGAAACTAAAAACACTTGCCATGCGGGAAGTTTAAAAGCAGCTATTCCCATTGGAATAGACCCAGTCATTTCACATATCGGTGTCATTGCAAATAAAAAAACTTGTAATAAGTCGTTCATATCAAAAGTATTATATCATGCAATAAAAAAAAATTCTACCTAATGGTAGAACAAAGAATACACACTGCTTTTTTTTGAGCCGATTGAAATACTTCAAAAACCTTGCTTTGAAGAATAGATACTTTCACCCATTCGATCTGATCTTCTTTTTTAGGATTTCCTAAAATTTTATAACCTTTAAAATCTTCTATATCCCTAAGATCGTACATTGATTGTGGTCTGTTAATTAAGATCAAGACAAGTTCTTCTGGTAAGTAAACATTAAGTGTTGCAAGTTCACTAATTACATCCTTTAAAGGACTCGTTTTGTCAATCATGCTAATATAGTTTAGCAAAAAATTATAAAAGTAGCAAATATAATTTTATTTTGTCAAAATTCTCGAACCATTTTCTGTCACAGCCACCATATCCTCAAAATGAGCAGACATAGAATTATCTTTGGTAATATAAGTAAAACCATTTTTAGATAATTTAATATCATCATCTCCCATTGAAAGCATCGGTTCTATACAAAATACCATGCCAGGAATAAGCTTTAGTCCTCTATGTCTTTCTCCATAATTAAGTACATCTGGAGCTTCGTGTAGATCTTTTCCTATTCCATGGCCACATAAACCTTTGATAACAGCAAAGCCCTGTTTTTCGGCATATCTTTGCATAGTTTCTCCAAGATCTCCAAGTGTTATCCCTGGCCTTACTTTATTAATGCCAATCTTAAGCATTTTACGAGTAACATTTAAAAGTCTTTTTGTTTCTAAATCAGTTTCCCCAACCACAAAAGTCCTAGCCATGTCTGTATGAAATCCATTTAAAATATTAGGATATTTTTTCTTATCAAAATTATTTCCTAAAAATTTTTCTAATTTAAAAAATATACCAAAATCTATTGTAAAAATATCTCCATTTTTTAATTCTCTACCGCTAGGAAGTCCATGAACTATTTCTTCATTTATTGATGCGCATATGGAAAAAGGGAAAGAATTTTTCCCTTTAAAGCTAGGTTTTCCATTCAAATCTTTGATTATCTTTTCTGCCCTCTTTTCTATATCTATAGTCCTTACTCCCACCTTAACCATTAAACTAATCTCGTCCAGTGCTTTTTTTAAAGCACGTCCACCCATTGCCATTACATCAATCTCTTCTTTTGTTTTTATTACGATCATAACTTTAATCTTTGTATAATTTCGTTATATACATCTTCTGCTGACTGCTCTCCGTTAATTTTAACAACTGACCCTTTTTTTTCAAAAAATTCTATAACAGGTTCAACTTCATCTTTATACCATCCTAATCTCTTTCTAATACCTTCCTCAGTATCATCTGCCCTACCTTCAATTTCAGCTCTTTTTAATAATCTTGCAACAGCTTCTTCGTCAGATATATCTATTATCATAATTTTAAAATTATCCGACCAACCATACCAATTAATGGCTTCTTCTATAAGATAAGCCTCTAGAATTTTTCTAGGAGAACCATCGATTAAAATTCCATTATTTTTTTCAAGATTTCTAATTTTTTCTAATTCTGCCATCCATAAAGCAAAAATTACAGGTGAAGGAACTAATCTTCCTTTATCAATTACATCGGCTATTTTTTTACCAGTAAAATCCTTTATCTCCTTTCTTTTTCTAAGCAATTCCCCGCTACCTATATAATTTAAACCTAACCTCTCTTTTAAAAGATTTACTTGTGTTCCTTTTCCAGCTCCAGCCTTACCAAGAACACAAATAACTATTGGATTTTTTTGATCAATATTCATAAAAATAAAAGCTTGTCAATAACAAGTTATTAAACTAA
>JAQTWS010000052.1 GCA_028689175.1 Minisyncoccota bacterium | reverse complement strand
GAAAAAGATATTTCCTTAGAAACTAAAAATGAATTTGAAAAAAATCATTGGGATTATATTATAATAAATATTAAAGAAGAATTAGATGCCGAAGGTTTAAGTGATAAAGAAAGAGAAGAGCTCGGACTAACTAAAACAAAATTAGATATTTTAATAGAAAAATGTTATCGTGTGTTAAATTTAATCACATTTTTAACCACAGGAGAGGATGAAACTAGGGCTTGGACTTTAAAAGAGGGAAGCCTTGCTAAAGATGCTGGAGGAGTTATACATACAGATTTTAAGGAGAATTTTATCAAAGCTGATGTAATAAACTGGAAAGATTTATATGATTCTGAAACTTTTGCTGAAGCAAGAGCAAAAGGACTTATAAGAACAGAAGGCAAAGAATATATTGTTAAAGATGGAGATGTTATTGAAATTAAAAGCAATGCTTAAATACGATTTATGTATCATTGGTGGAGGACCAGCTGGAATGATGGCTGCTTTAAGAGCTTCAGAAAGAGGAAAGAGTGTTGTTTTGATTGAAAAAAATAAAGAGCTTGGTTTAAAACTTTTTTTAACCGGAGGAGGAAGATGTAATTTAACTCATGCTGGTTTAAATAAAAAGGATTTTGCATTAAAATTTGGAAAGCAGGGAGATTTTTTACTATCTCCTTTATCTATTTTTGGAGTAGAAGAAACAATTGACTTTTTTAATAAAAAAGGTTTGCCTTTAAAGATTGAGGCTGACGGAAAAGTTTATCCTAAATCAGAAAAATCAAAAGATGTTTTAGATTTTTTCAAAACAGAATTAAAAAAAAATAAAGTTAAGATTTTGACAGGAAATAGAGTTGTAAATTTTACATTCAAAGACGGAAAAATAGAAAAAGTAATTTTGGATGATGAAAAGCAAATCTTTGCAGATAATTTTTTAATTGCAACTGGAGGAAAGAGTTATCCTCAAACTGGTTCTACTGGCAATGGCTATAATTTCGCTAAAAGAGCGGGACATTCTGTAACAGAATTAAAGCCAGCTTTATCTCCTGTTGAAACAAAAGAAAAGTGGGTTAGTATTTTAAAAGGAATAAGTTTAGAAAAGGTAGGTGTTTCCTTAAATCAGCAAAAGCCTATTATAGGAGATGTTTTATTTACTCATTTTGGATTAAGTGGGCCAATTATTTTAAATTTAAGCGAAAAGATAAATACAAAAGACGAGCTTGTAATCGATCTTTTTCCTAAAAAAAATATAGATGAGCTTGAAAAAAAGTTGATTACTTTGTTTGATAAAGAACCAAAGAAAACAGTTTTTAATGTTTTAGGCGGAATTGTGCCTCCGAAATTATTAGCAATTCTTTTAAATTTTTCAAATGTAAAAAAAGATGAGATTTGTAGAAATATCATTAAAGAAGAACGGAAAAAGATTGTTAAAAATTTAAAGAACATTAAGTTTATAGTTATCGGAGTTTTAGGATTTGAAAAAGCTATGGTAACTAAAGGTGGCATCTCTTTAAAAGAAATTGATTCTAGAAAAATGAGATCTAAGATAATTGATAATTTATATTTTGCAGGAGAAGTAATTGATTTAAATGGAGAATCGGGAGGATTCAATCTTCAAATGTGTTTTACAACAGGCTATGTCGTGGCCGAGAGTATTTAATAAATAATATTTTTAAAGGCTTATTGCAAGGAATATTTTAAATTCTTTTTAGAATTTTAATTTTTATATACAAAGATTTATTTAGTATTTTAGTAGTTATTTTTTAGTTTTTAGCGGATAGATGGCTATCGTTTAGGGGTTAGGATTAAAAATATTTTAAAATAATATTTATTGTTTTTTAAGATTAAGTTTGGTATAATTTTAATTAATGACAAAACAAAAATCTTTTACCTTAATTGAATTATTAGTAGTAATCGTTATAATTGGTATTTTAGCCGGAGTTATTATGATATCTACTTCTTCTTCAATTGATAAGGCTAATATTGCTAAAATAAAAGTATTTGAAGAGAGTATTCAAAACAATCTAGCCACTAACATGGTATCAGCATGGGATGCTTGATCATATTACTAAAACAGAAGCTGGTAATTGGACACTTAATGATAAATGGGGAAATAATAATGGTACTTTTTATAACGGAACAGGAATAGTTTGTTCTTCAACTTCAGGATCAGAAGCTTGCCCTCAAGTAGTTAATGATAAACAAATGGGTAATGTTTTATCTTTTGATGGAGTGGATGATTATATAGATTGTGGAAATTTGGGAAATTCTGGATATGGGACTATATCAATGTGGGCTTTTAAAAAAGATACGGGGGTAACACAATATTTATTGGATGGTCGTGGGTTAGGTAATTGGTGGCTCCTTACTAAATATAATGGATTTGATGTAAATTTTAATAATTTAGTAGGTTGGAACGGATTAGAGATAGGTAGGTGGACATACATGGTAGCAACAGCAAGTCCAACCAAAACAAGATTATATATCAATGGGGATTTAAAAGATAATGGTAATGGATTATCAATAAATTTAAGTTCTGTTAGGATTGCAGCAAGGTATACGAATGTAAATTATTTCAACGGATTAATGAATGATGTTAGAATTTATGACACCGCTCTATCCTCTTCTCAGATTAAACAAAACTATGTGGCTGGCTTGGATTCTTTACTATCTAAGAATCTAATTTCAAAACAAGAATATGATCAAAAAATTAAAGATTTGTCTTTAAAATGAATTACATAAAAAGAAAAAAAATTGGTTTAGCTTTGGGTTCTGGTGGAGCAAAAGGGTATGCGCATTTGGGAGTTTTAAAGGTTTTAGAAGAAAATAATATTCCCATTGATTATCTTTCAGGCGCTTCTGCTGGAGCAATCGTAGCTTCGCTTTATTCTTTGCATAAAGATATTAAAAAAGTAGAGGAGATACTAACTGATTTTCATAAAATGAGATCACTTTTTGATATTTCTCTTAAGGGAGGTATCCTTAAAGGGAAAAAAATAGTTAATTTTTTTGAAGATATTTTTCAAGGAAAGACTTTTAAGGATTTAGAGATTCCTATCTGTATAATAGCCACAGATTATGTTACTGGAAAAGAAGTAAGAATTAAAAAGGGAAACATTGCGTTCGCTGTTAGGGCAAGCATGGCGGTTCCTTTTGTATTTGAGCTTGTAAATTGCAAGAATAAAGAGCTGGCTGATGGGGGATTGTCTTCTCCAGTGCCAATTAGAGCATTGAAGGAAATGGGAGCAGATGTCACAATCGGTGTTAGGATAGAAGATAAGCTTGATGATGGTAAAAAAAAGAATATTTACTCAATGACAGAAAGGTCAATTAATATTTTGCAGCATAATCTTTCAGAATACGAACTAAACGAGGCAGATATTTTGCTTGATCCAGAATTTGAGGGCTATGGTTTTTTAGGAATTCATAAAATAATTCAAGGCAAAATTGGAGAAGCCATTAAAGAAGGTGAAAGAGTTACAAAAGAAGAACTTGCAAATATTAAAAGGCTCGTTGGATCAGAAAAAGAAATTTCTGGAATTTATAAATTATAATAAAAATTATGAAAAAAAGAATTATATTAATTATACTAATTTTATTACTTGGACTAATTTGTTTCTATTTTGGACAAAATTTTGATAAAGTAAAAGAAGGATATTACATTGAACAAGGATATTCCTTTAAAAACCCTCAAGGTTGGGAAAAAACTTATGAATTAGGACCACTTGCATTTTTGAATAAAAATGAGAATAATTATAATAATCCCTTTAAGTCTTATATATTTTTTATAAAAGATGAACTTAAGGGTAGATCTTCTGAGCAATATTTTGATTATATTAAAACACAGGTGAAAAATTCTTCAGAAAGCATAGAGATTTTAGATGAAAAAGAGGAAGGCGCTTTTCATGTTATATTTATAAAAGCCATGCAAAATGAAAATAATTATGTAATAGGAACAGCTTTAACCAAAGGAATTCACGATACATATTTTGTAATTAGTTTTAAAACCCTTGAATCAAGTCTTGAAAATACAAAACCTGTATTTGAAGAAGTTTATAAAACCTTTAAATTAAGATAATTTACTTGAAAAATTTTTTTTAAATAATATAATAAAATTATGAATATTTCATTTGAAGATTTTAAGAAAATAGATTTAAGAATAGTAAGGATTGAGACAGCCGAAAAAATAGAAGGTTCTCAAAAACTTTTTAAATTAGAGGTTGATATGGGAGAAGAAAAAAGAACTGTTGTATCTGGTGTTGCAGAATATTACAGTGCAGAGGATTTAATAGGAAAAGAAGTTATAATAGTTTCAAATTTAGAACCAAAAACAATTTTTGGAATTGAAAGCCATGGTATGGTTCTTTTTGCAAAAAAAGAAGATAAGCCCGTAATAATAAAACCAGAGGAAGAAGTCGTCCCTGGAACGATAATAAGTTAAATTATATAATATGAACGATATAAATTTTAATAGTTCAAGCCCAGATC
>JAQTWS010000051.1 GCA_028689175.1 Minisyncoccota bacterium | reverse complement strand
TTGATATCGACGCTAATGGTATTTTAACCGTAACAGCTAAAGATAAAGCCTCTGACAAGTCTCAATCAATTAGAATTGAAGGATCGCTTGGTTTATCTGAAGAAGAGATAGAAAAAATGAAAAAGGAGGCAGAATTACACGCTGCTGAAGATAAGAAAAAAAGAGATTTAATTGAAGCTAAAAATAATGCCGAAAATTTAATATATACTGTTGAAAAGACTCTTAAGGATGCAGGAGATAAAATAAAAGAAGAGGACAAAAAACCTATTAATGACAAAAAGGATGAACTTAGTAAAATAAAAGATACAGATAATTTAGAAGAAATAAAGAGTAAGACAGAGGAATTATCGACATTAATTCAGCAAATTGGCGCCAAAATGTATGAAAAAGCTCAAAAAGAAAATAATGCAGAGGAAGCTGAAACAGAGGAGGTTAAGGGTAATGAGGAGGAAAGTAAAGAAGATAAATAATGGCATCAAAAGATTATTACAAAATTTTAGGAGTGTCTCGTAACGCAAGTCAGGAAGAAATAAAAAAAGCTTATTATAAATTGGCTCACAAATATCATCCAGACAAAAAGGATGGTGATGAACAAAAATTTAAAGAAATTAATGAAGCCTATCAAGTTTTGTCTGATAAAAACAAGAGAGCTCAATATGATCAATTTGGTAGTACATTTAATGGGCAAGGATTTTCTTCACAAGGATTCAACAATGTAAATTGGCAAGATTTTGCCTCTAATTTCGGAGGCACGCAAGACTTTGATTTAGAAGATTTATTCGATATGTTTCAAGGAGGCTTCGGAAGAACTTCACGAAAAAGAGACACAAAAAAAGGGAATGACATCGAAGTAGAGGTGGTGATTTCCTTAGAATCTGTTTTGGAAAATCAAACAAAACATATTAAAATAAACAAATTTATTTCATGTTCTAGATGTAATGGTTCTGGAAGAGAGCCTGGAACTTCTTTTAAAAAATGTCCTACTTGTGGGGGATCTGGAAGGATAGAGGAAGTCAAAAAAACATTCTTAGGAAATTTTGCCCAAGTAAGAACATGCCCTGAGTGTTTAGGCGAAGGCTCTATTCCTGAGCATATTTGTAACGTTTGCGAAGGCGAAGGGCGAGTTAAAAAAGAGGAAACTATTGAAATCAAAATTCCTCAAGGTATTGACACAAACCAAGTAATTAAGGTAAAAGGAAAAGGTGACGCAGGAAGAAAGGGCGGAGAAGCAGGTGATTTATATGTCAGAATTGTTGTTGAAAAAGATCCAGTGTTTGAAAGAAAAGGAGATGATCTTCTAATGGAGCTTCCAATTTCAATATCTCAGGCAGTTCTTGGAGATAAGATTAAAATCAAGACACTTGAAAAAAAAGAAATCTTTGTTAAAATACCAGATAGTGTTCAAACAGGAAAAATTTTAAAAGTCTCAAATAGAGGAATACCTCACTTTTCAGGTTTTGGTAGAGGAGACTTGTATATTCAATTGATAGTAAGCATTCCTCAGAAATTGACAAAAGAACAAAAAGAATTGTTCGAAAAATTAAAAAAAGAAGGATTGTAATCCTTCTCTGCCCTCATAGCTCAGTTGGTAGAGCAGCAACCTTTTAAGTTGAAGGTCACAGGTTCAAATCCTGTTGGGGGCACAAATAGGAAGATAGTCTGTTAAAGGGCTATCTTTTTTATTTGCCCATTGAAAAAAATAATACATCAGATATAATTTAATTAGAGGTTATTAAAATGTACGAAGAGGCATTTTTCTTACTCATCATTGCATATCTTATAATGATGAGACGGCCTCCACATCCGTGTGAGGCCTTATTATACTAATTTACATTAAAATTTAAATTTCAATAATCTATATAAAAATGAATATACAAAATATTATAACTAATATTAAAAATACCATAATTAATTTTTGGTTTTTTTTAATTTTATTATTTCCTTTCTTTTTTTTAGCAAAAAAGTTGATAAAAATAGATTTTATTCGAGATTTTTGCGTTAATATATCAATTTATTTTTATTTTATATTTTTTGTAATTTTTATAGTTCTTGAGTATATTATTTTTTTTAAATTATTTTATAATTTAAAGAATAAAATTTCATCAAAGTCTAAAAATTTTTTATTTTTCTTTGTTATTTCTTTTTTTATTTTCTTATTTTCTTTTTTTATCATCAATCCATCGTTTAAAAGACCTAGCAGCAGTCAGCCTCCTATTTATTGTGGAGACGAATTTAATCAAATTTATGAAAAGGTTTTGAAAGACAATAATATCAAATATTTCTTAACTGAAAAATATAAAATAAATTTAGAATATGATGGAGATAAATTAGATCTTTTTAAGTATAAATGTAAAACTAAAGATGGCAATATATGGAACGCCATTTTCGATGAAGGCCAATCTCAAAATTTTGTTTTATCATTTTTCCATATCTTTCTAAAAGTTGTACAATTGGATGATTTTGCACAAAATTTATCTCAAAATGTTTTTTTCTATAACAATGTATATAAAAATATTTTTATACAAAAGCATACTCAGAAAATAATTGAGTTAAACAGAAACGAATTAAAAACACAAGAATTAAAAGAAAATTTATCATTAGAAAATCTTTCTCAAGAAAATTTATTTCCTTTTGTGATTAATAAAAATAATTGTAATGCTACAAATGGAACCAATAACGATTGTCAGCTTTTAGAAGTAAGCTCAGATGGTAATAAGTATGTAGTTGTAAATAATCTAAAGAAAGATATAAATTTAATAAAAGAATTTATCAATCAAAAAAGTCCAGTTGGAAATGACATATATTCTGCAATTAAAATAGAAGGAAGTTACGAAAAAAATGTATATTTAAAAGTTTATTTTACTGAGGGAGAAGGAGATAATTTACTTTTAAAATATAATACAGATAAAAAAATAGCTGAAAAAATAGAAGTTCCTTTTGATATTAAGAATTATTGGGAAAGAGGTGAATGGGTAAATGAGCTTGGTAATTGTATTATTTTAGGAATACATAAAACTATCCCAATTATTGGAGTTATTAAAAACAATGAAGTTTGGACTTATAATATTGAAACAAAAGATTTTAGTAAATATATAATTAATAATGCTAACAATTGTAGTTATTATAATACAAAAAGTGTTTCATGGGATGAAATTGACTTAGCGCTTTTAATAGATGGGATTAAGGTCAGGTTAATAAAATAAACATTATGAAATTTTACTTGGAAACATATGGATGTAAATTAAATCAATCTGATTCGGAGATTATAAGAAATTTATTGAGTGATGATTATGAGGAAACGCTAGATTTTGATAGCGCCAATTTTATCATTCTAAATACTTGTGGTGTAATAGACAAAACAGAAAAGAAAATAATAGATAAGACTAAATATTTTCAAAAGCGAGACAAGAAAGTATATTGGACTGGATGTCTTCCTTTAATTACGAGAACAAATATTTCCAATGGATCTATTGGTCCAAATAATATTTTAGATATTAAAAAAGTAATTAAAGAAAATGTTCATATTTACAACAATGTGAAAATAGATAAAGCATCTTTATGTAAAAAAAGAGAAGAGAATATTTTTCAATCAGTGGCAATATCAGAAGGATGCTTGGGTAATTGTTCCTATTGCGGGTCTAGGTTCGCAAGAAAGACACTTTTTTCCTTTTCAAAAGAAAATATTTTAAAAGAGATTCGTGAAGTTTTAGATGAAAGAGTAAAAGAAATACTTTTGACCTCTCAAGGGCTTGCAAGTTATGGACTAGATAGAAAAAAACAAGAACTACCAGAGCTTATCAAGGAAATTTTAGAAATAAAAAAAGACTTTAGACTAAAATTAGGAATGATGAGTCCTAAGTATGCAAAAAATATAATGGATGACTTAATAGAACTATATAAGGATACAAAAATGTATAAGTTTATACATCTTCCCCTGCAATCAGGAGATAATGATTTATTGCGCAAAATGAATAGGGGTTATTCAGCAGAAGATTTTTTACAAATGTGTTCTAAGTTTAGGAAAATTAGTAGCGATACAATTATTGCAACAGATATTATTGTTGGTCACCCAAAAGAGAGCGAAGAAGCTTTTCAGAATACAATTAGGATCATTCAAAAGGTTAAGCCAGACATTCTTCATGTTTTTAGATATTCTAAAAGAGAGGGAACAGAAGACTCTAAATTAAAAGAATTAAATACACAAATAAAAAAACAAAGATCAAGATATTTAGTTGATTTGTTTCAAAAGTACAACTTAAAAAAGAATAAAGAATTTTTAAATAAAGAACTTGAAGTTTTAATTATTGAAGACAATAACTTAGCAAGAACAAATTCTGGGAGAGCAGTTGTAGTAAAAAATGGTAAAGCAGGTGAATCTAAAAAAGTAAAAATAGTTGATTGTAGTTGGAACTATTTAATAGGTCAATGAGCTTGTCTTTTGAAAGTCATTATATTATAATATTTATAATATGGCAAAACAAAAATC
>JAQTWS010000050.1 GCA_028689175.1 Minisyncoccota bacterium | reverse complement strand
ATCATAAGCCTTACATAAATATATTGTCTTGCCTAATTAACCAAATCTTCTTCACTAAATTCTGGAGAAAACTCTCTTCTAAGAACCTCCGCATCTTCCGCTCGAACTCTAAACATTATCATTGTTCCAATATTTCCAAACACTGCGCCCCTAACTGTTTCATCCATTTGTGATATATATTGATGAGCCAAGGTTAAAGAAAGTTTATACTTTCTAGCCTCAGATAAAATTGTTGCAAAAGATTCTGTTGCAAAGTTTTGAAACTCATCGACATAAAGATAAAAAGGTTTTCTTTCTCCTTCTTTAATATCTACTCTAGACATTGCAGCTAATTGTATTTTTGTAATTAAAAGTGCTCCTAAAAGCTTTGAAGCATCTTCTCCAATTCTTCCTTTTGAAAGGTTAATAATAAAAATCTTCTTATTATCCATTATATCCCTCACGTCAATTGTAGATCTTACTTGTCCTACAATATTTCTTATTAAAGGGGTAGAAATAAATTGACCAATCTTGTTTTGAATAGCAGCAGTTGCCTCAACCTCGTATTTTTGACTATATTTAGAAAATTCCTGCGTCCAAAAAACTTTAACAACAGGATCTTTTAATTGATTAACTATTTTTTCTCTAAAAGAAGCATCAGATAATAACCTATTTATTCCAAGAAGTGTAGATCCTTCTATTTCTAAAAGAGAAAGAATTGTATTATTTAAAATATACTCCATTCTTGCTGACCAAACATCCGGCCAAATTTTCTTAAATACACCCATAAGTCCTGCTGCTACAAGATGTCTTTGGCTTTCAGAAACGCTCTCCATTATATTAAAAGCAATTGGAAAATTAATATCCCCGGGATTGAAATATACGACGTCCTTTATTCTTTCTTCGGGAATAAAATCTAAAATTTCCTCAGCAGCATCTCCATGAGGATCAACAAAAGCAACACCATCTCCATTTAAAATATCTTGGATGATCATGTTTTTTAAAAGCTCTGTCTTACCCATACCTGTTTTACCAATAATATACATATGACGAAGCCTATCATTAGACTTTATTCCAAATTTTCTTTTTTGTCCTCTAAAATTAGTTTCGCCAAAAAATGTGATTTTATCTTGATTCATAACTTTTATTTACTCAATAGGCAATGTTGGTGGTGGTGGTGCCTTTCTTATCTCTAATCTTTCTAACTGTGGAGTAGGAGCAACTTCAAGTCCTGGAAAGTGAAACAATGTTGCAAGTTCTTCCACGTTTAAAAAACAAGTTCCTCCAGAAAGAGGCACATCTCTTGAGATATACTTTAAAAACATATCTCTTTTTCTTAAAAAAAGCCTTCTTTCTTGTAAAAAATCAGGAGCTTGTATTTTTGTAATATTTTTTTTCCATGGTACCAAACTATTTAAATTTTTAGAATTGAATTGATTCATGTATGCAAGAGGAAGCGCCTTATTTGGACTGAAAAACTTATCTTTTTTGGCTAGATATACGGATCTAATAGAACAGTTAAAACCAAGCTTTGATATTTTCTCTTCTATCGCAGTGACTACATCTCTTTCTCCTGCAGTTAAAAACATTTCAGGAGGTAATAAATTTTCCTCCTTCTTTTCATCAGTGAAATTACCTGTAAATATATCAATAAGTGCTTGAAAAAGTGATTTTTGTTTTTTAGGTTTAGGTCTTTTGCTCAATTCATTAACTAGCTCCTTTCCTCGCTTAACATAATCATTTGACTCATCGTCAGCAGAAGATGCCAAAATCTGAAACCAAATTTGCTCACCCTCCCCAATTCTTGAAATAGCTTCAATAAGATCAGTTATAGGATCTATTCTTTTTTCTTCATGTGGAGCATCTACACTTTGTTCAAAAAATTTCTTATAAGTCTTAATAGGATATACATCGCTTCTAGTAGGCATAAAATTACATCCCCATAAATCCCATTCTTTATTTGGTAAGTCTCGCGGAACTAAATTAACATAATCAGTAACCTCCCTTAATTCAATATTAGGATATTGAGAATAAATTGCAGACTCCATTGTTCTTCTAACAGCTTTAGGCATTCTGATATAAAAATGAGGAACACCTTCAAGGCTTACAATTTCGAGAGAAAAACCTAAAAGAAACTTTCCTTCAAAATATTTTTCTTTTGTGTTTGGAGGATCATACATAGCACCCCAAATAACAGAAAAAACATCCTCCATCACTCTTAAAGGCTTTAATATTTCTCTTGGGAACTTAATTTCTAAAAGAATGTTTTGTACATTGGCTAAAGCCCATTCTGTGTTTTTCCATAAAAGATAAGAAAAGTGAAGTAATTTAATAGCATAATACAATAAAAAAACCCACCATATTGAAACAATTATAGCTAATCCAAATTCTAAAAAAGGAAGAATTAAATACCAAGTTTCTGTTAAAAAATTTGTCATGTTTTAACTTTCTCGGACTTTATACTTGCCTGAATCATCTTTTAAAAACATTTTTTTATTTTGTAAATTTAACAAAATAGTAGACTCTCTTACAATTCTTTTTTCCGAGACTAAATTAATTACCTCTTCTTTGGTTAAAGGTTTTTTTGTATTTTGTAATATTTCTAATATAACATCCTTTACCTGGCCTTCATTATACCCCCATTCTTTTAATGCGTAAATACCTCTCCCAATAAGAACAAAATTATTATTTCTTATAAGTTCATTGTGAATTGTTTGAGGATGCAGCTTCTTATTACTGGCAGAAGTAGCCATTAATTCGGAATTTAAAGTATCAATACTCTTCGAAATTTCCTTATAATGAAGAGGCTTTTTATTATGCTTTAAAATAAAATATATTTTATCTCTCACTGTTTTTGGATTAACTTCCGGCCAATCAGCAAGTCCATATTTTTTTTGATCAATTGTTTTATCAATTTTTTTAGATATTTCAATAATTGACCTCAACGCCTCCCTACCTTCTTCGAATTCAATAATTTCAGCTATTTTATTAATACTTAAAGGGACTTTTTTTTGTTTAAAGATCTTAATTAGATTCTGATCAATTTCTTTTGCCTTACTAGCCCCATTTTCATTTATAGTCCATAAAGCATGAAAATTATTTTCTTCTTTTAATCTTTTACATTTATCTGTTAAATGAAGCAAAAAAATAATATAATTTTTATCTTTTTCAGTTCCTAAACTATTTAAAAATAGATCTTCTTTTTTAATTCCTCCATTTTTTTCGAGCTCTGAAACAAAAAATACTTGAATTTCATCAAATTCTCTTTTTGCTTTAAAGTTGTTAAGATTTTTTTTAATTTTTTTAATTCCATCCGATTCAATTTGTCTCACTCTCTCTCTTGTAATTTTATAATCAGTACCTATTTTTTCTAAAGTCTCAGCTCTCTTTCTTCCAAAGGCAAATCTCCTTGATATGATTATCTTTGATCTATCAGATAAAATATTTATAAAATCTTCTGTGACTTTTTTGTAGTCAAAATTCATATTTCATTTATAACATTTTTTATGACCAATGTCAATTTAATGTACTATTCACAACATAATGGACCTTACTGCAACTTAAAGTAGATCGAAAATTTTAACAAAGTATTTATTATATATAAAAAAAGAATAAAATTTAAATTATTCTTTTTCAAATCCCTACAAATAGAGGAATAGAGCTAATGAACGTATGAAAATATTCACTAATACAACAATTATAGGCAACACAATTAATATTGCCACAAGTGTTTTTTTATCTAATTTCAGAATCTGTCCGTTTATCAAGTAAGCAAATAAACCTGCTCCCGCAAAAGCAAGAATTAGGCTTATCGCTGCGATTACTCCATAAATTAATTGCATTTTAAACCTCCTAATTCATAGTAAAGCATAATTATACATATTTGTAAATACTTTTATTGTGTAATATTTTTTAAATAATTTATCTAAGTTTATGCATTTTAAATAAAAAAGAGACAATTTAAAAAATTATCTCATAAAGGTGATTTTTAATGGTTAATTTCTAAACCAAAATAAAATGTTTTGCTTGCCCTACTTTTCAAAGCTTCATAAATTCTTTTTTGCGTCTTTTTTTTAGATAGCATCTCATTTATACAAGAAACAATTTTTTTGTCTTTTACAAGACACTCGTCTCTAAGAATATATTCTCCATCCACTTCTTTAAGTGGTTGATTGTAAAAATATAAATAGTGCCCGATATGAAGCCCTTCAATAGCAACAACATCCTCGTAAAAACCAATATTTCCAATTTCTATGCGATCTACGGGGATTGAAATGCTTTTTTTAATTTTTTTAGAGATTGTAGAAAATAGAAGAATGTCAATTTCTCCTTTAAAAAGATCTTTAAAACTTAAAAATACATCTTCATTATGAATCAAATTTTGAGAAGTAATTTCTCTAATATGTGCACGAAGAGCATTTTTCAATATTCTTACTGGAAGCTGAGAATAATTATTTAAAGAATGATTTTTAAAAGAAATAGATAGATTTGGTATCTTAAAACAATTAATCA
>JAQTWS010000049.1 GCA_028689175.1 Minisyncoccota bacterium | reverse complement strand
CTTTAAATCCTTCTATTGCAATGCCTTTTTCTTTCGCTTTTTCTTTTAGCTTCTTTTCTTCATTTAATTGATATTCTAATCTATTTGGATTATTTAATTGAATGAAATTATATGCTAAATCTAATACATTTTGAGGGGATCTGTAATTTTCTACAAGTACAATATCTTTTGAACCAGGATAATCATTTTTAAACCTTAAAACATTATTAAAAGAGGCCCCTTGGAAAGAAAATATTGAATTATGAACCAATACATTGTTTGCTAAAAAATTATGAGCTTTTTCAATTTCTAAATCATAAACCACTGTTTCTTTTTTCTTTTTTTCAATTCTAATAATCTCATCATAAATAATATCGTTACCTCTTCTAATCGGAATTTTATGTCCAATCATTAAATTTTTGGCAGGCATCATGATGGCATAATTGTTTTGCCTTTTTTTATCTTTTAAATCATAACCCAATCCCGCTCTAAATCTAACCTCTATAATTCCATCTGTTATAACTTGAAGCTCTTTCGCAATTTTAATTAATTCTCTTAAGTCGGATCTTACAATTCTTATCCTTTTTCCTTTTTTGCTAGTAGATAAATTATATTCTCTTTTTTCAAGTTTTTCTATTATTTCTTGATTTGAAGTCTCTAAATTTAAAGTGTGATTAATAGCGTATTTTTCTGATATACCATTATTCTTTTTACGCTCTCCCCTTGAAAACATGGTAATGTTTATTTTCACCCTGAGTTTAGATCCTCGATCAACCCCATCCAAACAAAAATGGCAATAGTCTAAATCTAAATTAAGATCTTTGACGAGCCTTTCTACACCTTGATCTACATTTAAATCATTGTATAGTTTTTCTAAAAGATCATTTTTAATAATAATTTCACCCCTTTCTTTAAAACAGCCTGTCGGAATTCCATATTTTAACGAATATAAAGTCTCGTAGTATCTTGCTTCGGAATCACTTTTCAAAACTTTTAAAGCTATAATCTTGTCGGCAGATCTTTCCATTCTTAATCTTGAGATTAAATCATCTGTTTTGCCTATTCTCCATCCGAGTCCTTTTCTATGCATTAAATAAACATAATGATAACCCTTGCTATAGGTTCTCGGAATTAAGCAAAACATCTTATGGTTATCAGTTGTAGTAAGTTCATTTCCTTTTTTAGTTTTAATAGTTATTAAATTTACTTTTTTCTTATTTTTAGAAATATCTAAAACTTTAGCAATACCAATATGCCCCCTTCCGATACCTGATAAAACTTTATCTCCTTTTTTTATATTTTTAATTTGTATTTTTTTTAAACCTTTTTCTAAAACCTTCTCAATTAAAGTGTTTCCTATCAAACATTGATCATCGTCTCCTACAACTGTGATATTGTTATGAGACTCGGCTATTTTTTTAACTAACTCATATTGTACAAAATTAGTATCTTGAAATTCGTCTATTAAAACATACTTAAATTGTTTCTGAAATTTTTCTAAAATTTTGGGATGTTTTTCAAAAAGTTTGAGTACGTAATTTATTAAATCACCAAAATCTAAACTATTATTATTCAATAATAATTTTTGATAAGTATGATAGGCTTCAGCCACTTCATTTACTTGAACATATTCTAAATCATCATTAATCACTAAATCCTTTTTTAAAGAATCAGCATAAGTTAAATAATCTTCCGGATAAATGCCTTCATTTTTGCAATTCTGAAAATGATGAATTAGAGCATGAATGAATTTAGTAGGATTTCCAAGTGGTCTATACTCCTTTAAAAAAGAAAACTTATCAAAGTTTCTTTTAATTAGAATCCAAGCGCCAGTTTCATCTAAAAGCTTATAATTTGTAGGTATTCCAATTTCAAGCCCGTGACTTTTTAAAACTCTATCACAAAAAGAATGAAAGGTTGAAATCCAAAAATCATAATATCCAAAATCTAAAAGATTCTCTACTCGATCCTCCATTTCTTGCGCTGCCTTTTCCGTAAAAGTTAAAGCAAGTATTTCGTTAGGATTGATTCCTTTTTGTATAAGATAAGCAATTCTTCTTGTGAGCACAGCAGTCTTACCAGTACCTGCTCCTGCCACTACTAAAAGAGGTCCTTTCTCATAGCAAACTGCTTCCTTTTGCTCTTTATTTAACCCATCAAGTAAATCCATATGTGTATTATATATAAAAAAAGGACTTTTAAAAAGCCTTCTTTTAATTTAAAAATATGTTTTAATTTAAACTTAAAAATTCTAGTCTTTCATTGTATTCTTGTTTAGACATGTTTCCATTTGCAAGCATTGAGTTTAAACCTGCGATGTAGTTTTGTTTGACTTGGGAAGAGCTTAATGCGGTATTATATAATTTAATATTATTCATAGAGCCTTTAAAAAAATAATTACTCGCATATCCTAAAAGCAATGGCTTATCGTTTGAATTATTAATAATTACATCGCTTTTACTACTTCCCAAAACACCATTTTTATATAAATCCATCTTTTTCTCATTATGATTAAAAACAGCAGAGATATGCACCCAATTACCTATGTTGTTTAAAACTGTAAGATTTCCAATCTCACCATATCCATCGAATTCAATATTGTAAGCATTTTGAAATAATCTCCAACCTTCGCCATTGGTTGGAAGATACTGTTTACTTATTATTCCTCTAATACTATTATCAAATTGTTTAATCCAAAATGCGATAGTAAATGATTTTTCATGTAAAGATTTATTATTTCCTAAATCAATATAACCATTCTCGAAAGAT
Organism: Minisyncoccota bacterium; assembly: GCA_028689175.1. Lineage (GTDB taxonomy): Bacteria > Patescibacteriota > Minisyncoccia > Minisyncoccales > Minisyncoccaceae > JAAZMU01. The sequence goes on along the minus strand of JAQTWS010000049.1, from coordinate 1,786 downwards.
AGGACATTTTCCATTATTTTATCTTGCGTGATCTGAGGACAAGCTTCTGATCCTGAAGTTGAAGAACAAACTATTCCTGTTCCGTTATAAAAAGTACCATTATTATTTCCCCATTTATCATTAAGTGTCCATGTTGTGCCTTTGGTGACATGATCAGCATCCCATGCTGATACCATGTTAGCGGCTAGATTGTTTTGAACACTTTCTTCAAATACTTTTATTTTAGCTATATTGGCCTTATCAATAGAAGAAGAAGTAGAGATCATTATTACTCCTGCTAATATTCCTATAATTACTATAACTACAAGTAGTTCTATTAATGTAAATGATTTATTCTTGTTCATAAGCTAATGCATTTATTCTTTCATTATAATCTTCCTTAGATATGGTCCCACTTGCAAGCATTGAGTTTAAGCCTGCGATGTAGTTTTGTTTGATTTGAGAGGAAGATAAAATTGCATTGTATATTTTTATATCATCGATAGCCCCATTAGCAAAATTTGCTCCAATAGAGAGGTTGCTAGTTGTTTTGTGCATAGCAATGTATGTTCCAGCGCTTCCACTTCCATAAGAGGATGTTTCTACTCCATTAATATAAAATTTAATTCCTTCTATTGTCTTACTTCCATCATAAATCGCAATCAAAAAAATCCATTGCCCTAGATACTTAACTAAATCCGTAGCGTTTCTATAAATATAATTTCCTGTTCCATTGTCATACAAATACAAACGATGATGATTATTGTTTGTCCAAAGATATTCATTAGGCTTTTGTAATATTATAAAATTTGTTCTGTTGGTCATATTAATCCACGCCGAAAAAGTAAAAGAATAATCAGAGACAGCGTCACCAAAACTCAAAGAATCAGTACCGCAATTAATGCTGTCATCTATTCCATCGAACTTAAAACAAGTTCCGGACACGCAATTAGCTTCGCTCAATGGTCCAGAGGTGTGATTATCGCCATATCCAGCAATAAGACTATCGAAAGAAAGAGATCCAATATTACTCCCCCACTGATCAGGAGTTTTATTTGTATCAATTATTTCATCTAGTGTCCACCTAGAAATCATATTAGCAGCTAAATTATTCATCACACTTTCTTCAAATACTTTTACTTTAGCAATATTAGCTTTATCAATTGAAGAAGAGGTAGATATCATAATAACTCCTGCAAGTATTCCTATGATTACTATAACTACAAGTAGTTCTATTAATGTAAATGATTTTTGTTTATTCATATTTCTTATTTAAAAAATATTTTCTTTTTGATTCTTCTAGTCTTTCAATAGCATATCTTAATGCTGTTCTTGGTATATTATAATATTCTTTTTCAAGAAAAGCAAGTAAAACTGTTTTATCTTTTTTTCCAACCTCCCTAAGCATCCAGCCAGTAGCCTTATGAATCAAATCTTCTTTGTCTTTTAAAAGCATTTTAGAAATTTTTAAAGTATCTTTAAAATCATTGTTTTTGATAAAATGATAAGTGGAAACAATTGCAATTCTTCGCTCCCACATATTTTTTGATTTAGCTAGATTATAAAGCAAGTTTCTTTCTTTTTGAAACAAATAGGCTCCTAATATTTTAGGACAGGACAAATCTACTAAATCCCAATTATTAATACTTTTAATGTTTTTTAAATAAAATTCAACAACTTTTTCTTTATCCTTATGATAATTTTCTACTAAAACCAAAAGTGCAGTTAGTCTGCACTCGTGATATTTAGAATCTAAAAGCTCTTGAAGTTCTTTAAAAGAAACCTCTAAATTATTTTTAGCAATTCT
>JAQTWS010000048.1 GCA_028689175.1 Minisyncoccota bacterium | reverse complement strand
ACGATCTTTTGTATTTCTTTTCTTATTAGCATATTTATACATTATATTATTTTAAAATAAAATAAAAGAGCTTTATTTTCATTAAAATTATTATAACATACGCACCCTTACTTTCAATAGTCATTTCTTTACTATAATCAATTAATAATATAGTATTAAAATATGAAAGTTTTGGCAGAAAATAGAAAACTTAAATTTGAATATGAAATTTTAGAAACTTTTGAAGCGGGAATAGAATTGTTAGGATTTGAAGTTAAGAGCCTTAAAATAAAAGGAGGGGTAAATTTGGCTGCAACATATATTTTAATTCAAAAAAATAGTAAAGGAAAGGCAGAGGCTCTTTGGGTAGGTGCTAAAATTATGCCATACCAACCAAATAATATATATATAGAATATAATCCAGGAAGGGATAGGAAACTCCTTTTAAAAAAGAAAGAAATTAACTATTTGCTAGGCAAGACTGAAGAAAAAGGCTTGACTTTGATGCCTGTTATGCTCTATACTAAAAGAGGCTTCATAAAGATGGAGCTTGCTCTTGTTCGTGGTAAAAAAAGCCGTGATAAAAGAGCATCTATCAAAAAAAGAGAAATTGATAGAAAAATTAAAAGCGAATTAAAATTAAGGGGGTGATTTGCCTCGACAGCAATTTGACAAAAATATGCAAGTTGAGTTCTTGTTCTCATTAAAAACAAGAAACAAAAACAACTGGAAACTTATTCAGTCAAAAAGAGTTAGCATACGCATAACTCCATCTAGTCTGAGTATTCTCGCTAGGCAGAAACTAGGTGTCATTTTTTGCGAGAGTAGATAATGTTATTGATTTAGATGACATTATTGAAGTAAAAACTAAATCTAGCATTAAAGATTTTTTCTAGGTTTTAACTTTAATGCAAAATCAACAATCTAGAATAAACTTGTAGAAATATTTTTGAAGATAATTTCTGGACGTGAGTTCAAAACTCGCCACCTCCACCATTAAATGAATAAACCATTAGTAAATCAACAAATTAGAGCAAGAGAAGTAAGAATAGTAGATGAAGATGGAACACAACTCGGTGTTGTGTTAATAAAAGAAGCGATAAGAATGGCGCAAGAACGAAATTTAGATTTAATTCAAGTAACAGAAAAAGTAGATCCTCCTGTATGTAGAATTGGAGATTATGGAAAATATCTTTATTCCTTAAAGAAAAAGGAAAAAGGTCCAAAAGTTAAATCAGGAGAATTAAAAAACGTTAGATTGTCCTTCAATATTTCAAGCAACGATCTTGTTATAAGGGCAAAAAATGCAATTAAGTTTTTGAACAATAGAGAAAAAGTAAAGATTGACTTACTGCTTAGAGGAAGGCAAAAAGGTTTAGATCAAGTTGGTAAAGAAAAAATTAAAAAACTTATTGAACTTATTGAAAGTGAAGGAATTGAAATTAAAATAGAAAAAGAATTAAAAAGAGAGCCAAGAGGCTTGAGTATGATAATATCAAAGAAATAAAGGTTATGAAAAAATATAAGCAAAAAACACGAAAAGCAATTACTAAGAGATTTAAAGTTACAAAAAGTGGTAAGGTTTTAAGAATGCCTAGCGGGCAAGACCATCTTTTGTCTAAACAAGCTTCAAGTAAAAGAAGGCGCCTTAGAAAATTAGTAGAAGTTGCAGAGCCTGAAGCAAAGAAGATTAAAAAATTATTAAAGATATAAACATATGGTAAGGGTTAAGGGAGGTGTTCAAGCACAAAAAAGAAAAAGAAAAATAATAAAGCAGGCTAAAGGATTTAAATGGACAAGAAATAGATGTTTTAGAGCTGCTAAACAAGCTTTGATGAAGGCTTGGAGTTATGCTTATAGAGATAGAAAAGTTAGAAAAAGAGAAAAAAGACAATTGTGGCAAATCCAAATTGGATCCGTATGTAGAGCAAATGGTATGTCATACAGTAAATTCATGGGAGAGCTAAAGAAAAAGAATGTTGAGATAGATAGAAAAATTTTAGCTGAACTTGCAAATAATAATCCAGAAATATTTAACGAAATATTAGCTAAGGTAAAATAATTAAAAAATGCGACTGATTCAGTCGTATTTTTATTTACTAGATAAACCCTTTATTCTTTGATTGTATTCTTCTTTGGAAATTAAATTCTTGCTTAATAAAGAATCTAAACCTGCGATGTAGTTTTGTTTGATTTGAGAAGAAGACAAGGCTGCGTCATATAATCTAACATCATCTACTATACCCTTAAAATACCTCCAATTACTTGCCCAAGCTTCCCCCCTCCAATTTGTAACGGTTTATCGGAAATTATACTACCAGACCAACTCCCATTATTAACCACTGTGCCATTTATATATAATCGCGTGTTAGAACCGTCCCATGTACCAATAAGATGATACCATGTATTATTATTTAAAACTATGGGGTAGTCAAGTATACGACTATTGCCTAAATATAAAGATAAATTATTTGCTAACATATGATAAGCTAAACCGTATGCATTCATCTTTTCAACAAAAATTTTTGTGCCACCACCAAGATTGGTTGGTTTAATCCATATGTTAAGAGTAATTTCATTTTTTATGTCTAAGCTATCACTATCAAGACAATTTATATAATCATCACTTCCGTCAAATTTTATACAGGTTCCAAATATACAATTAGATTCGCTCATCCACCCCGAAACACTACCTCCATCTCCTGCGCCAGCAGAAGTATTGCTAAAATTAATCAAAGTTCCGTTATTAATATTCCAAATATCTTTAATTTGTGCTCCAGAACCTTCATCTAATGCCCATCGCGAAACCAAATTGGCAGCTAGATTGTTTTGAACACTCTCTTCAAACACTTTTATTTTAGCAAAGTTAGCTTTATCAATAGAAGAAGAAGTAGAGATCATAATAACTCCTGCTAGTATTCCTATGATTACTATAACTACTAGTAGTTCTATTAAGGTAAATGATTTTTGTTTATTCATATTTTATTAATACTTATTTCAAAATCTTTAGGAACTTTTTTAGAGTATTTAATTAAATACTCTTTTCCCTTTTGAATTATTGTATCAAAATATAAATCTCTTGTAAGGCTTCTGATCAAAACTGATGGGCCAGGAAAATTTTGAGGCTCTAAAAAAATATCTCTTTTTTTTAAAAATTCTTTTATCTCTATACCTTCTTTTTCATTTCTAGTAATAATAAACATTATTTTGTCTTCAAAAAATACTCTTCCTTTTGTTAAAACTTTTGCATCATTTGCATCAAAATTAGAATTGATTTCTAAAAGTTTTTTTAATTTTTTTGAATATTCTTTATCTGTTAAAATACATCCTCCTGCTGGCATCGGGAATTCCTTAATACCAAGTTCCTCTGCAAGCTCAAGTTGTCTTTTTCTACTCTTGCCAGATATATCGTATAGTTTATCTCTATTAATTAATCCTTCTTTTTCTGGAATAGTTACGGGAAGTAGTTTTGCTGACAAAGGTCTTAAGATTAAACCTTCTAAATTTGCTTGTTTTTCTAAAAAAAGAAGTTGTTCTTTACTTTGCGAAAAAGGACGTTGGGAAACAGCTTCTCCTGTTGCTATAAAATTATAGCCTTTTTCTTTCATAATCTCTCCCGCCTTTTTAAGCATTAAAAGATGGCAATCGCGACAAGGATTCATTCCTTGACCTCTTCCATACTTAGGATTTTTAACAATTTTCAAATGGTCTTTTGTAATATCAATTTCCCCGTCAAAAAAACAACTACCAAAATTTATAATATCTACTTTGATATTTTGTTTTTCTAAAATCTTTTTTACCAAAATTGAATCTAATCCTTTTGAGTATAAAAGTAAGGCTTTTATCATTTTTTTGTAATAAATCTATGAGCCTTTTTAAGCATTGCTATATCGTTTGCAAAATTTAACTCTTTAATTGCTTGATTATATTTAATCCATTGATATCCAATATGCTCAAAAGAAACTCTTACTTTTTTTGTATTAGTTTCAGCAATAAAAAAAGTAACTGTTTTAAAAACTATTTTTCCCTCCTTTCTAAAAGAATAATCTATTAAATATTTAAAATCTTTCACGAACCTTAAGTCCTTGATACTAGTTTCCTCTAATACCTCTCTTGTTGCAGTTTCCTTTTCAGTTTCACTTCCCTCGATATGCCCCTTAGGAAATCCCCAATAATCAACACCTTTTTTTCCTAAAGATTGATAACGCAGTAAAAGATAATAAATGTTTTCTTTTTCTTTTCTAAAAATTATTACGCCTGCTGATTTTTCCATAACTATTTCTTTTTTAAAAACTTTTCTATTTCTCTTACGGGCAATGTATTAATAACATCTTCTTTTGTTACCCAGCCTCTTCTTGCTTGATAAACACCATACTTCATTCTATCCATTTGTTTTAACGCATGAGTATCTGTGTTTATAAAAAACTTACAACCTTTTTCTTTTGCACTTCTAATATTGTAATCATTTAAATCTAATCTTTCTGAAGAATTTATCTCAAGAAGAATATTATTAGTTTTAGCAAATTTAAATATTTTTTCAAGGTCTATATTAAAAGCACCTCT
>JAQTWS010000047.1 GCA_028689175.1 Minisyncoccota bacterium | reverse complement strand
ATATTTTGGTTTACTTTTTTTCACGAACTTGGACACATCCTATTGCATGGTTCAAAGGATAAATTTTTGGAATACGAAGGCGACGTTAAAGATAAAAAAGAAGGCGAAGCAGATAGATTTGCTAGAGAAATTCTTATCCCTTCTTCAAGTTTAAAGGAGTTTTTAGAAGACAAGCCTTTGAATGCTGAAAAAATTAAAAATTTTGCAAATTTAATGATGGTAGATTCTGGCATCGTATTGGGAAGACTGGCACACGAAAAAATAGTTTCATGGAAGAACATCTCTCATTTAAGAAAAAGAATCGTTATAAACTTAAATGTTAAAAATTAATAAAACAATCAAAACATTGAATATCTATAAACGCGTATAATTTGTTGACGAATATTAAAGATTTTGTTATTATATTTCTGTAAAAGGACAAAAATGTCCTGTTAATGAAATAAAATGAATAAAATTGAATTTAAAAAACAATTTTCATTGGATCAGATCTTTTCTCTAAAAAGCGTTCGTAAAAGTATGTCTAATTTTTCCTATAGGCAAATTGATAGATGGGAAAAAAATGGTTTTTTGAATAAGATTAAACAAGGGTTTTATATGTTTTCTGATGAAAAGTTAGATAGATTTTCTTTGTTTTTAATAGCAAATAAAATATACGCTCCTTCCTATATTTCTCTTGAAACAGCCTTGAAATTCTATGGATTGATTCCAGAAGAAATTTTTCAAATAACATCTATAAGCTCAAATAAAACAGCTGAGTTTAATACCATGGTGGGAAGTTTTAGCTATGGGCATATTAAGCCAAAATTATTTTGGGGATATTATTTTATTGAAAACGGACAGCAAAAAATTCTTATAGCAGAGCCAGAAAAGGCGATTTTAGATTATCTTTATCTGCATCCTGAATTAAAAACAGCCAACGATTTTAAGGAAATGAGGATAGATAAAGACTCCTTTTTTGAAAAGATTAATTTGAATAAATTTGAAAATTACCTTAAGGCTTTTGATAAAAAAGCTTTAATCAAAAGAACAAATATTTTTTTAAAAACTATAGAAAATGATTAATATAGATCAAATTTTTGAACAATACCCTGACTATTTAAGGATCCACAAGGAAAGTATTTTGAAGGAGTACTTGCAATGTAAGATTTTGTATAGCATTTTTGAAAGCAAATATTCCAGTAAGCTTTCTTTTTTAGGTGGTACCGCTCTAAGACTTTTATACAACAATACTCGTTTTTCTGAGGATTTAGATTTTGACAATTTTGATATAAGCGAAAAAGAGTTTATTGATTTGGGTGAAATAATAAAAAAAGATTTAGAGAAGGAAGGGCTAGAGGTGGAAATTCAAGCCAAAACAAGACAAGCATATAGACTTAAGATTCGCATTCCAAGATTGCTTTTTGATTTAAAATTTTCCCCTCTGGAAACGCAAAAAATCCTTATTCAAGTAGATACCGTTCCGCAAAGTTTTGACTATACTCCAGAAGATGTTGTTTTTAATAAATTTGAAATTTTTACTAGAATTAAAGCAACCCCTAAAGATATTCTTTTAGCGCAAAAGATTTACACATTATTTAATCGCAACAGAATTATGGGAAGAGATTTTTTTGATATTGTTTTTCTTTATGGTATTGGAGCAAGACCAAATTTTTATTATTTAAATAAAAGTATTAATGTAAAAAACGATGAAGAATTAAAAGATTATTTTTTAAAGAACATAAAAGGTCTTAATTTTGATGTTTTAGCAAAAGATGTAGAGCCTTTTCTTTTTAATCCAAAAGATAAAAATAAAGTGTTATTTTTTGAAGATTTTGCTAAAAAACTATAATTGATAAAAATAATTAGATTATGAAAAAAGAACAAATAATATTATTATTTATCAAGCAGAAAACGGAGCAATTAAATTGCGCGAAGATTTAAAGAAAGAAACTTTTTGGGCAACCCAGGCACAAATTTCGGATATTTTTAATGTTGAAAGATCTGTAATAACTAAACACATTCGAAATATTCTAAAAGATAAAGAGTTGGAAAAGGAAAGCAATGTGCAAAAAATGCACATTTTCATTTGAAAAAGCATTGTTCTTTAAAACTATGTCCGTTTCAAGGACATAGTTTCTGAAAACGCGGTAAAAATTGATAAAAATTACCGTGTTTTTGGAAAACTCAAGCATAAATGACAAAGTTTTTTACAGAACTGATGGTTTCTATACAAAAACTATAGTCGTGGCTTAAAAGAGTGTTTAAAAGGGAAATAGAGGGTTGTTTATGAATGTCATTGATAAATGTAAAAGCTTATTTCTATAACAGGACAAAAATGTCCTTTTGTAGAATGAGATGAATTAGATTTTATTTATGAGAACTCAGAGTTTGAAGTAGTGAACAAAGAAAATTACAAAAATATTGATTTTTTCATATTTAATCAAGATAAATCGTACAATTGATGCGTTGACAATCCTAAAATTTAATGTAATTATGGGAGTGTAATCCCAAAATTACATGTAATTATGGGAATAATGTCTTAAAATTACACAAAATGATTAAAAGAACTTTACAAAAAATTATTGAAAAAAATCTATTCAAAGGGAATATTATTATCATTTATGGGGCTAGGCAAGTTGGAAAAACAACTCTTGTAAAGCAGATAATCGCGAATTCAAAAGAAGAAAGTAAATATTTAAATTGCGATATTTTATCTGTTAAAGGACAATTAAAAGATCCTGAGCCAGAAAAATTAAAGTTTTTTTTAGGCAATGCAAAATTAATTGTTTTGGATGAGGCGCAGAATATAGAGAATATTGGTCTTATTTTGAAAGTTTTAACAGACACTTATAAAGATTTGCAGATAATAGCGACTGGGTCATCAAGTTTTGATTTGGCAAATAAAATAAATGAACCGTTAACAGGAAGAGCGGTTGAATTTAAATTGTATCCTTTGTCAATTCAAGAAATAAAAGAGTCGGAAGATTTGTTTAGCGTTGAATCTAAGATAGAAAAATTATTAACGCTTGGTTCTTATCCAGAGGCTTTTCTTTTAGGAAAAGAAGAAGCAATACAAAAAATAGATCAAATTTCATCAAGTTATCTTTTTAAAGATATATTAAGCTTGGAAGGAATAAAGAAACCTAATGTTTTAGCTAATTTATTAAAGATGCTTGCACTTCAAGTTGGCAATGAAGTAAATTACAATGAACTTTCTAAAAATTTAGGTATTGATAGAAAAACAGTAGAAAATTATATTGATTTATTAGAAAAATGCTTTATTATTTTCAAATTGAATGCTTTTAGCAGAAATTTAAGAAAAGAAATTTCAAAATCATTTAAAATATATTTTTATGATTTGGGAATTAGGAATAGTTTAATTCAGAATTACAATTCTTTAGATATGAGAAGCGATGTTGGAGTGCTTTGGGAAAATTTTTGTATTATAGAAAGGATTAAAAGGAATAGCTATAATAATATTTATGCTAATTATTATTTTTGGAGAACATATACCCAAAAGGAAATAGATTTTATTGAAGAAAGAGAAGGAAAGTTATTTGCTTATGAAATGAAATGGAAAAAAGAAATGAAATCAGTTCCTAAAGAGTTTTTAGAAGAATACAAGAACTCAGAGTTTGAAGTAGTAAACAGAGAGAATTATTATAAGTTTCTTTTGTGATTAAACTTCGCTAATAACATCAAAGCCTTTAAAGCTTCCAGTGATCGCAAGTCCGATAATCTTGCCTTTATTTAATTTAGCTTGCTTTATTTTTCCGGCTACAATATTTAATGTAGCGCCAGAACCAACAGCATCATCAATGATTAAGATGTTTTTATAATAACCCTTGTCATTTATAAGAAATGTTTTTTCTGCATTTTCTATTCTATCTTTTATTTTGTTTAAAGTTTTTTGCGGAATAGCAATATCAGACTTTATTTTTACAACTTTTATTTTTTTTAATGGCAGTTTTAAATTATTTTCCAACTCTTTCATTAACTGAATCTCTCTTTTTACTGTAGGGGGAATGAAACACACCGCATCTATATCGTACTCCTTTATAATTTTCATAACCTTTTCTTTTATAACAGAAGAAAGATCTTTAATCATTTTTTTGTTTTGGCTTTGTTTGCTGTATAGTAAAAGTTGTCCTAGTTTTGTTTTTCCAAATCTTTCAATTGCATAAAAATCTAAATAGAATAATTCATCAAGGTTAATTGTTTTAAAGGATGATTTAATTTTATGCATTCCATCAATTAAGCCATTTTTTAATTTGTATTTATTATATTTTTCTAAAGTATTAATATATTCATTGGCTGTTTTAACAGGGTCTAGATTGTTATGATTGCAAAAGAAAACAAAACCATCAAAGCCTTCTTTAATTTCACCAATAGGGCTTATGTATAAGAAATTATTGTTTATTTCTCTTTTGATATTTTCATCAATTACAATATCTTTATTAATATCCTTTTCTTTATTTAGGGCATAAAAGACTTTTGGGGGAGTTCCTATTTTGCAAATCATCTTATTTTCAATCAAATTTTTAAGATGAACAAAAATAGCCTGTTTAGATATTCCAATATAATCAATCAGGTC
>JAQTWS010000046.1 GCA_028689175.1 Minisyncoccota bacterium | reverse complement strand
CTAAACTCAATGTTAAGCAATGGAAACATATCTAAGGAGGAACACAACGAAAGAATAAATACATTAGCTAAAGACGATTATTGATTTAATAATTGTTTTGTATTATTATTACATTATGATTGAAAAACAAGAAGTCTTAAAAATAATAGAACTTGCAAAATTAAAGGTTGAAGATGAAAAAATTGATAGATTTCAAAAAGATTTTTCTCAAATTTTAGAATATGTTTCTGAACTTAAAGAATTAGATACAGAAAATATTTCTGAAACATCTCATTCTGTCGATGTTAAAAACATAGAAAGAAAGGATGTTCCTCTTAAATATGAAGGAATGAATTTGATTTCAAGAGAAAAAGAAGGATATTTAACCATTAAAAAAATATTAAACAATGAGTAAGACTATTAAACAAATTAGGAGAGATTTAGATTCCAAAAAATATTCTGCTGAAGAATTAACAAAAGAATATTTGAATAGGATTAAGGAGAAAGATGATAAAATACATGCTTTTTTAGATGTTTTTAAAGATGATGCGATTGAAGAAGCTAAAAAGGCTGATAATAGGATTAAAAAAGGAGAGGCAGGTATTTTAACGGGAATTCCTTGTGCTATTAAAGATAATATTTTGATTGAAGGAAGAAAATGTACTGCAGGATCAAAAATGCTTGAAAATTATGTTTCACCTTACGACGCTTTTGTTATTAAGAAATTGAAAGATGAAGGCGCTATTTTTTTAGGAAAAACAAATTTGGATGAATTTGCGATGGGATCAACAACAGAAAATTCATATTTTGGTCCTACAAAAAATCCATATGATCTAAAAAGAGTTCCCGGGGGTTCTTCTGGAGGATCTGCAGCTGCTTTGGCAGGGGATATGTGTGCATTTTCTTTAGGATCTGATACAGGAGGGTCAATAAGACAACCCGCTTCTTTTTGTAATGTAGTAGGCTTTAAACCAACTTATGGAACAATTTCAAGAAATGGTTTGATTGCTTTTGCTTCATCACTTGATCAAATAGGCTGTTTTACAAATAATGTAGAAGATGCAAAAACATTGTTTAATGTTTTAAGCCAAAAAGATGATGCTGATTCTACAAATGTTAATTTTGAAAAAGAGGATATTGATTTTGATATGAACAGGGTTAAGTTAGGTGTTCCAAAAGAATATTTTGACCAAGGATTAGATGTGGAAGTCAAAGAAGCTGTATTAAATGCGATACAGAAATACAAAGATATGGGCGCTCAAATAGTTGAAGTAAGTTTACCACATTTTAAATATGCTCTTTCTTGTTATTATATCATAGCTACAGCAGAAGCCTCTGCTAATTTAGCAAGATTTGATGGTATAAGATATGGATTAATGGAAGAAGGAGATACTTTAGATGATATTTATATAAACACAAGAACGAAAGGTTTTGGAGATGAAGTTAAAAAAAGAATTATGCTTGGAACATATGTTTTATCTTCTGGGTATTATGACGCGTATTATAAAAAGGCACTTAAGGCAAGGTCTTTAATCAAAAAAGATTTTGAAGAGGTTTTTAAGGAGGTGGATGCATTATTGGGACCTGTTTCTCCTGTTTTACCATTTAAAATAGGGGAAAAAACAGATAATGTACTTTCAGTATATTTAGCAGATATTTATACAACACCGATAAATTTAGCAGGACTTCCAGCTATTTCTGTTCCTCTTAAATTATCAAAAGAAGGACTTCCTATAGGGCTTCATATCATTGCTCCACGTTTTAATGAGTATAAATTATTTAATATTGCGAGTATTATATAATGATAGATATAACACAATATACAAATTTAATTTTAGGAGAAGAAGTACAATCTTTAATTTCTCCATTTAGGAATATATCTATATTAATTTCTGTAATTTTTATCACCATTTCTATTGTCTTAATATCGAATGAAAAATATTTTATTACGGAAGCAAAAAGAAGAGTTTTTGATTTTCTCTCTAATCCAAGAACATATGGGAAACCTAAAAAATTTAATACATCATGGAAAAAAATTGAAAGATGCTATAAAAGTGGAGATTATAAAAACATGATCGTATTGATTGATGATTTAATGCTTCAGATTTTAAAAAGGTTTAGCTATATAGGGAATAATTGCTGTTCAATTATAGATGATTATGAAATCAAAGATGAAGTATTTCCTAATATAGAAAATGTTAAAAGAGTGTGTGAATTGAAGAATTTAATTAAAAAAAATAGACATATTCAATTAGAAAAAGAAGAAATGGAAAAGGTTTTTGCTTTAGCAAAAGATACTTTGGTTAAAATAAAAATATTAAACAAATGAAAATAAAATCTTTTACTTTAATAGAGCTTATGGCTGTTGTCTCAATTATTGCTATTTTAGCAGGAATAGTAGTTTATGGCATTAATGATTGGAAAGACGATGCTAATTTAAAAAAAATAATAGCTTATTCCAATGAAATTAAAAGTAAATTAGGTTTTAGCCTTATAGCTGAGTGGAAAATGGAGGAGGGTGATAGCAATACTGATATTTATGATTCAGGAAGATTTGGCATTAAGGGATATGCGCAAGGAACTTCTCAAATGGAAACAAATTGTCCAGAAGGAGATGAGTGCATTTGTTCTAAGGGAGCGGAAATACTTTTTTACAATATTCCGTATAATTTAAAATTTAAGACGATTTGTTTTTGGGTCAAAACTAGCAATGATGTATCCTTTGTTTTAATGGAGAACCAGAATGATTTTAAAATTTCTTTTAATAATGGTTTAATTAATTTTGATGTATATTCTGCTGATGGAGTATTTACTCCTATTCCTTTTACAGGAAAAGTTGCCAATGACAATAAATGGCATTTTGTTTGTGGAAGCATAGATAAAAATTCTGTTTTTTATGGAACCATTGATGGGGAGGTGAAAGCAAACAAAAGCGTTGGTGTTTCTAATTTTGGAAGAAAGCCATTTTCAAATTTATGTATAGGTTGTGACCCAACTACTTTTTATATAGATGATTTAATGATTTTTGAAGATTCTCTTTTTTAAACTTGATTTTATTTCTTTTTTAGTGTATTACATATATGTAAATACACGGAGCGGTTTGGAGAAGTAGTATCTCGCCAGTCTCATAAGCTGGAGGCCTTGGTGCAATTCCAAGAACCGCAACATTTTTTAGTCAGAGGCCAGAGTAGCTCAGGGGTTAGAGCACTCGTTTCATAAGCGAGACGCCGTGAGTTCGATTCTCACCTCTGGCACACGAATTGGACCCGTGGCGAAATTGGTCATCGCACCTCCCTGTCACGGAGGGGGCTGCCGGTTCGAGTCCGGTCGGGTCCGCAGAAAAGCAAGCTATTAGCTTGTTTTTTATTTGAATATGTTTTATATTAATAAAAGCCCTTTGGAGGAATGAGTAATGTTTAAAAGACCGGAAGAAGCGGAAATTCATTTGCTTGTAAAAGTGCGTTATGTCAGTGATTTTGTTGGCAGTAACAAACTCACTGAAATGAAAAAAAATACTGCAAAAAAGGTCTATGGCAATTTGCTCAAGGAACTGCGGAAAGAGTTACGAGAGGTTGAGGATGTGAATATCCAAAAACCATGTAAACTATTCTTAGCATCCATCAATAGAGGTAGAGAGGCAGAGAATTTGTTGATAGAGGCGATGGAGGGGTTTTGTTAAAAACTTCTCTTTTTTTATTTGCTTTTTTGTTTGATTTGAGATAGAATTGTTAATATGAATATAGAAAATCTTAAAAAAGAAGCCTTAGAAAAATTAGAAAAATCCATCAATATAATTGATTTAGAAAATATAGAAAAAGAGTATTTGGGAAAGAGGGGAAAAATAAGAGACTTATCTTCCTCTGTGAAAGACTTGAAGATAGAAGAAAGAAAAGAGTTCGGTATAAAACTTAATGAACTTTCTAATTTTTTGAAGGAAAAAATTGAGCTAAAAAAGAAAGCGATGAAACTTGTGCAAATTCAGGAAAAAGAAGAGATGGAGTTTTTAGACATAACTTTTCCTGGTAAGAAGTTTAAAAGAGGGCATATTCATCCATTATCGTTAGCTAAAAAGGAACTAGAAGATATTTTTACTTTTTTAGGGTTTTCAATTGTTGAAGGACCTGAGATAGAAGACGAATGGCATAATTTCGATGCTTTGAATTTTCCTTTAAATCATCCAGCAAGAGAAATGCAAGATACTTTTTTTATTAAGCAAAAAAATAGAGAAGATCTTCTACAGAAGGAAAAGTTTATATTAAGAACTCATACTTCAAACGTTCAAACAAGATATATGGAGACTCATGAGCCTCCTATTAAAATCGTTGTCCCAGGAAGAGTCTTTAGAAGCGAGACCACCGACGCTCGCCACGAAGTATGCTTTTATCAAATAGAAGGGCTTTTTGTTGATGAACATGTGTCAGTAGCAAATTTAAAAGCGGTACTTGAAAGATTTTTACAGGAGTATTTTAGAAATATGGATGTTAAAATTAGATTAAGACCTAGTTATTTTCCTTTTGTTGAACCTGGATTTGAGGTTGATATGAGTTGCCTTGTATGTGATCAAAAGGGTTGTTCTGTTTGCGGGGGCGAAGGGTGGATTGAAATTCTAGGGGGCGGAATGGTTCATCCAAATGTTTTTAAAAACTGTGGAT
>JAQTWS010000045.1 GCA_028689175.1 Minisyncoccota bacterium | reverse complement strand
ACTGTTCCCAAAAATGTTGCACCAATTATAAGAAGCTTGCTTAAAATTGATTCAATATATTCTTCTGTTGGTTTTCCTGGTCTTACTCCTGGAATAAATCCACCCATTTTTTGAAGATTTGTTGCAATATTTTTAGGATCAAATGTTACTGCTGTATAAACAAAAGTAAATATAAATACTAAAGTAAAGTATGCTATTCCATAAATCCAATTATTTGTAAATAAGTTAGTTAAAAAATCAATATGGAAAAATGTTCCTATCATATTTGGAAGCATTAAAAGTGACATCGCGAAAATAATTGGAATAACCCCTGAAGGATTTAATGACATGGGAAGATATGTAGAAACACCTCCATACATCTTATTCCCTCGTATTCTTTTTGCATACGAAACAGACACATTCCTTCTTCCTTCATTCACCATCACAACTGCCCCAATAATTAATATCGAAGCTAAGACAAAAGATATATATGAAACCAACTGCGTAGGGTCATATGTAAGAAATGCTTGCCTAATATTATTTGGAACATCTGCTACGATTCCTGCAAAAATTAAAAGAGAAACTCCATTTCCAATACCTTTTTCTGAAATAAGTTCACCTATCCACATCAAAATAACAGTACCACCTGTAATAGCTAATATTGATGTTGTAAGTTCAAATCCTCCCATTCCCTGTATAAGTCCTTGAGATTTTAAAAATAAAAGCATTGCGTAACTTTGAAGAGCTGCAAATACTGGAGTTGCTAATCTCGCATATTGATTAAATTTCTGTCTTCCTTGTTCACCTTCTTCTTTGTATAATTTCTCTAATCGCGGAAAAATCATAGTTAAAAGCTGTAAAATAATAGTTGCTGTAATGTAAGGCCCTAATCCAAGCATCACAATAGAAACCTTATCTAATGCTCCACCAGTAAATAAATTTAGCATTCCAAAAAATTGATTCATTGCAAAAAATTCCTGAATTTTTGCTATATCAATTCCAGGAATAGGAATATTTGCCATCAATCTAAAAACTGCAAACATTCCTAAAACAAAAAGAATCTTATTTCTTAATTCTTTTGTTTTAATAATTTGAGCTAATTTATTTAACATGTTGTCCCTTTTCAATAATCTCTTTTGCTTTTTTAGAAACTGTACAATTTTCAACAATTAAAGATTTTGTCAAATTTCCCTTTGCTAATATCTTTACTCTAGATTGCCCTTTCTTTATTAATTTTTTTTCAAGTAAAGTTTTAGGAGATATTATTTCTCCAGATTCAAAATGTTTTTCTAAATCATTTAAATTTAAACTAACAATTTCTTTACCTTGAGTACCAAATCTATATCCTCTTAATTTATGATATTTTTTAAGCCATTCTCTTACAAGAGGTTGAAATCTTGTACCTGCCCTAGACTTCTGTCCTTTTTGCCCCTTTCCAGAATAAGTTCCCTTCTTTCCACCCCTTCCCACTCTTTTAGCTTTTTTAAAGCTTGTTTTTGGTTTTAATTCGTGTATTTGCATAATCTTTTCTTTTAAACTTGTTCAGCTAAAAGCTCAAAAGCTTTTATGGTTGCCTTTGCATTATTTAACTTATTTGATGTTCTGCTCAATATTTTTGAAGAAATGTTCTGAATACCAGCTAATTGACAAAGTGTTCTCACTGTTCCACCTGCAACAAGACCTTTTCCTTTTCTTTGAGGCTTTAAAAGAATAACAGATGGTCCAAACTTTGCCTCAATTTCGTGATCAATTGTCCCCTCTTTATTAATAGGAACCATCATTAAATTTTTCTTAGCCATTCGTGTAGCCTTTTCAATAGCTTGACTCACGTCTAAACCTTTAGATACACCAAGTCCAATTTTTCCCTTTCTATCACCAACTACGATTATCGCTCTAAAACGAAGTTGTTTTCCTCCGGCAGTAACTCTTGTAACTCTAGTTAAGTCTAATAATTTTGATTCAAATTCATCTTGAGGTTTATTGAATTGTTTTTTTTGATCTTTTATCATAATTTATATTAGAATTTTAATCCACCTTTTCTTAAAGCTTCTGCGAGCGCCTTCACTCTTCCGTGATACTTATAACCCCCTCTATCAAATACAATTGAGGTAATCTTTTTCGTATTAGCTTCTTTTGCAACAATTTCTCCTACCTTTTCTGCCTTTTCAGTCTTTGTACCTTTCAAATCTTTATCTTGAATGCTAAGCAACGTTTTTCCCTCATTATCATTAATTAAACTAGCATAAATATGCTTGTTTGATCTTAAAACAAATAACCTAGGTCTTTCATCTGTTCCAGAAATCTTACTCCTTATTTTTTTATGTCTTTTTATTCTTTTTAATGTATCCATATTTTTAAACTTTAACTGCCTGCGGCCTTTTTACCTAATTTCTTTTTTATGATTTCTCCCTCATATCTGATTCCCTTTCCCTTATATGGTTCAGGCTT
Organism: Minisyncoccota bacterium; assembly: GCA_028689175.1. Lineage (GTDB taxonomy): Bacteria > Patescibacteriota > Minisyncoccia > Minisyncoccales > Minisyncoccaceae > JAAZMU01. The sequence goes on along the minus strand of JAQTWS010000045.1, from coordinate 2,303 downwards.
TCTTATTTTTCTAATTGAGGCTGTTATCTGACCTACCAATTCTTTATCTATTCCTAAAACTGTGATACTTGTCTTATCTGCCTCAAAAACAATTCCCTCTCTTGCAGATATTTTTACAGGGTGACTAAAACCAATATCTAAAATCAAATCTTTACCCTGTATACTTGCTTTATAACCAACTCCGACTAATTCTAATTTTTTTGAAAATCCTGAAGTTACTCCCTCTATCATATTTTGAATAAGAGATCTTTGAAGTCCCCAAAGTGCATTCGTATCTTTTTCTTCATTCTTAGGGGTTAGTAATATTTCATCATTTTCAATTCTTGTATCAATTAAATCAATTAAAGGTTTTTTTAATTCACCTTTTGGACCTTTTACAAAAATTGTTCCTGACTCAATCCTTACTTCTACTCCTTTTTCAATTTTAATCGGTTTTTTTCCTATTCTTGACATATTATTACCAAATTTCACAAATTATCTCACCTCCAACCTTATTTCTCCTTGCTTCCTTATTTGTCATAACACCTTTTGATGTTGATATAACAGATATTCCGAAACCAGACTTAACTGATTTTAATCCTGAAGATGTACTATAAATTCTTTGACCTTGCTTTGAAATCTTTTTAATTTTTGAAATCACAGGAGCGCCATTTTCCTTATATTTCAAATCGATTATAATTTTCTTATTTGGCACTCTTCCTTTTTTTTCTACATTTAAAACATACCCTTCTTTTTTAAGAAGTTCTGCTATTCTGAATTGAAATTCAGAGTAAGGAACACTGATTTGTTTTTTTAAAACAATCTGTGCATTATTTATTGCTGTTAACATGTCTGCTACTCTGTCCATAATATTTAAAAATTACCAACTACTCTTTTTAACGCCTGGAATTTCGCCTTTATTAGCCATTTCTCTAAAACAAATTCTGCATAATCCAAACTTTCTAATAAATGCTCTATTCTTTCCACACCTAAAACATCTTCTAGTTATTCTTGTAGAAAATTTAGGTTCTTTTTCTGATTTTGCTATTGACGATTTCTTTGCCATAAATTATATTTAACTTTTTCTTAACGGAAAGTCAAGTGATATGAATAATTCCTTTGCTTCCTCTTTTGTTTTTGCCGAAGTAACAACTGTAATTTGCATTCCAAAAAGATAATTTGCTTTTTCTGGAGAAATTTCTGGAAAAGCAATATGTTCTTTAATTCCTATATTCAAATTCCCGTTATCTAATCCGCTCAATTTAATTCCTTTAAAATCTCTTGTTCTTGGCAATACAACATTGATTAACTTGTCTAAAAAGTCATACATTTTCCCTCCTCTTAACGTAGCCTTAGCTCCAATTATATTACCCTCTCTCGTTTTAAAAGATGCTATTGATTTTTTAGCTTCAGTTAAAACTGGCTTTTGTCCTAAAAGCTCTGTTAATTGATTCACAATATAATCTTGAAACTTCTTTTTTTCATCATTCGTTTTTGGAGAAATAATCTTACCAAAACCAGTGTTGATTACAACCTTTTCAATTTTTGGTATAGCCATTACATTTTCATAAGAAAACTTTGAAACCATCTCATCCCTCACTTGTTTTTGATATTTTTCTTTAATCATATTTCTTTATTACATTTTTTACACATTCTCTTTTTTGTATTATCTTTTGAAAATGTATAAGACACTCTTGTTTTTTGTGAACATTTTGGACAAATTAATGCAACATTTGAAGCATCTATAGGTCTTTCCTTTTCAATAATTTGACCTTTTTGCCCTTGTGCTCTTGGGCGTATATGTTTTTTAATAATAGCAACTTTTTCTACAACAACTCTACCTTCTTTTGGAAGCACTTTTAAAACTTGCCCTTTCTTGTCTTTATAATTTCCTGCAATAATGATAACTTGATCTCCTTTTTTTATATTCATATTTTTATACTAATTCTTTAGTCATTGTTGATACTTTCTCAAAACCTTTTTCCCTCACTTCTCTTGCAACTGGCCCTAAAATTCTAGTACCTTTTGGTTCTTTTGTTTTTGCATCTAAAATAACAACTGCATTGTCATCAAATCTAATATATGACCCATCTGGTCTTTTTTTAGGTTGTTTCTGTCTTACAACAACAGCTCTTACAACTTGATGTTTTTTAATAGCCTTTCTTGGTTCTGCTGATTTTACAGTACAAACTATAATATCTCCAACTTGCGCATATCTTTTTCTTGTACCCCCGATCGGTCTTATGCATAAAACTATTTTTGCACCTGAATTGTCTGCTACTTTTAGCCTTGTTTCTGGTTGTATCATATTTTTATATCTTTAA
>JAQTWS010000044.1 GCA_028689175.1 Minisyncoccota bacterium | reverse complement strand
AGAGCTTGTTCTAAAACTTCTGATATTTTTTGTCTTTCAGTTTTGTCTCGTAGGGTATTTTTGTTATATTTTTTAAGCTCTACCCCTGCTTTTTCTGCTAAAATTTTAAGAGCGTCACCAAAATCAACTCCTTCTATTTTTTTAACAAATTCAAACATATCTCCTCCTGTTGAACATCCAAAGCAATGCCAAATTTGCTTACTTGGCGAAACCATGAGAGAGGCTGTTTTTTCGTCATGAAAAGGGCAGCGTGTTCTATAATTTGCTCCCGCTTTTTCTAATTTTATATATCCCGAAATAACATCGATTATATCAAGACGATTTTTAATTTCATCTAATTCGCTCATTAATTAGATACTAGCATTAAATTTTTAAAAAACAAGTTAAAAATCATTCCAATCGCCCAAAGTAATGACTGTTGAAAACTCTTGTTCATTTCTTAAAAATTTCAATGTTACTTTATCCCCTGGAAAATAATTTTGTATTATTTTTGTTAAAGTATTATTTTTGCTTATTTTTTGTTCATCAAGTTCTAAGATAATGTCTTCCTCTCTAAGTCCTGCTTTTTCTGCTGGAGAATTAGGTATTATAGAAGAATCTTCTCCTTTTTTTGATTTAACAATTAATGCCCCGTAATTTACTGAAAGATCTTGATCACTCGCATACTCTTCATCAATTATCACATATCTAATCCCTACAAATGGATAAGCAATTCTTCCTTGGTTTAAAACCTGTTCTAAATCTCTTTTGGCTTTATTGATAGGAATGGCAAATCCAATATTTTCTCCACCCATTGAAACTGCTGTATTAATTCCTATAACCTCTCCTCTTAGATTTAAAAGCGGACCCCCTGAATTTCCTCTATTTATAGCAGCATCTGTTTGAATAATATCTTCAAGGCTTTCAAATGTGCCATTACCTTGCGCTAAAACATTTCTTTGAAGACCTGAGACAACACCAACAGAAACACTGTTTTGAAATTCTCCTAAAGCATTTCCTATAGCAATAACGCTTTGACCTAATTTAAGTGAAGATGAGTTACCTAGCCTCAAAGCTTCAAAATTTTTATCTTCAGTATTTTTAATTTTTAAAATAGCAATATCTTGCACTGGATTTTTAGATAAAATTTCAACATCATACGCTTCTCCCTCGTTTGTTAGAATACTATAAACTGCTTTATCGTCCTCTATTACATGTTTGTTTGTAACAATTAAACCATTTTCAGAAACAATAAAACCTGTTCCTGCACCAATCTGCTTTAAAGCATTTTTATCTTTTGGAAGATTTAATTCTCCATAATCAGGAATTAAATTTTTGAAAAAATTTTCAAAAGGATCATCCTTCAAATACTCGTCATAAATCTCACCGGAAGTTTTCTTGATAATGATAGAAACTACGGAAGACATACTCTTTTCAACTGCACTAATAACCATATTTTCTTGCTCTGTTTGAATAATATACTCATCCTTAACAACATTAATTGACTCACTTTGAAGAACATTAGCATCGTTACCAGAAGCTTGGCTATCTAAAATAAAAGCCTTGCCAATGTTTAATCCTAAAAAAATACTTATCAAAAGAGCAAAAACAAGAAGAAGAATATTCCAAGTATTCTTAAAAATATCTTTATTTTGCTCGTTCTTTTTTGTTTCTGGAAGTTCGTAAATTGACATATTTTTTTCTTATTTTTTTATCTTTATTATAATGATTAAAATTGTAATGGACTATATCTTTCTTGATAGGTCCTTTAATATTAATATGTAAAAAACAAAAAGCGTATTTCAAAAAGGTCCTCATGTAACCATCCTGTCTAAATCTTCTCAAAGGCATATATAATTTTACACTTTCTATTATATCATATTTTCCAATTTTGCTAACCTTTTTTACAAAATAATGGTCTTCTGCAATTTTTATATCCTCATCAAATCCTCCAACTCTTTCAAAAACACTTTTTTTAACCATTATTCCCATGGCACCCATTGGACTTATTTTTTTTAAAATTCTCTGAGGGTAGTTATAAAATAAATTCATGGTTGCTTTATTCATATAAAGATTTTTCTCCTGTGTATAGATGCCAAAGGATGCTGCGTCAAGTTTTCTTTTCGCAAACTCTTTTAAGCTTTTTTTGATTGCATCTTTCTTAAATAAAACATCGGCATCCATAAAAAACAAAATGTCAGAAGTCGCATACTTAGCCCCGCTATTTCTTCCTCTTGCTGGAAGTCCTCCGGGAACTACTTTACATCCATAAAATTTTGCAATTTGTCTTGTTTTATCAGAGGATCCTGCGTCTGCGACAATAACCTCTATGTTATTTTTTGTGTTTTCTTTTTTTATTAACTCTAAAAGAAAAGGCAATAATTTTTCTTCATTTAAAGTTGGTATAATAATGCTTAATTCCATATTTTTTTTGCTTCATCGAAAAAAGAAGGTTCGTTGTATTTTTCTTTCATATAATACCACCATTCTGCTCCCCAGAAATAAAAAGTATTTAATCCAGTACTCTTTGCATACTCTATATTATATTTAAATCTTTCAAGGCTCATACTTTCAAGCATATTTTTTAGATCTGAATGTTGTATCAAATTTTTCCCCCACGGTTCTGCTTGAAGCTCCAAACACCATACATTTTTGTTAAATAATAATCTAATTAAATCAGCTTTTTTGCCATAAAACACTGCGGGAAATGGATAATAAAAATCGTCTTTTATCGGATCTGACCACACCTTAGTATATATTGTTATTCCCACGATATCGCCTAATTTTGCGACTCTAAACCAGAAAGACATTTCCCCACTATCTGTTACAATAATATCGTGCTTGTTATCGATATTTTTTACTACATCAATTTCTTTTTTAATAAAAGATCCGTCTTTCCAAGGAGCTTTTCCGTAATTAAAAAATGGTTCATTTTCAACTTGCCAGGCAATTAAATTTGGAGAATCTTTATATCTATTTACAACAAAGGCAAGCATTTCTAAAATTTCGTTTTGCTGCTCATCCTTGCTTAAGTATGTTGCCCATAAAGGCACATGATATTCTGGCCATCTTGGAGTTTTAACTCCAATTGCTAAAATTACATTCACACCCTTTTTTTCAGCTTCGCCCATATAAAAATCAAAATCTTCCATATCAAAAATATTTTGCTGTTTTTCAATCAGATCCCAATGAATTGCTATTTTAATATGATCTGCTTTAAGATCATTTATTATTGAAAGAAAAGTTTCTTTAGGATCCAATCCCAAATCATTTGCTTGCTTGGGAGAAAAATTGACCCCCCAAGTAATATTTTCTGCCGAGGCTTTTTTGCCTGTAAAGAAAAAAAGAAAAAAAGCGATAAGAAGAACTAAAAGTAATACAAGAATCCATAAAATATATTTATTCATGCTTTAAATTGTATCATAAAGCTATATAGTTAACAAGGCAATTCCAATAGCTATTATAAAAATAGAAACGACTTTTAAAATTAAATTTCTTTTTGTAAAGTTTTCTTTTAATACATTTGAATAAAGGGTTGAAATTAAAAATGTTAATATTAATAAGAATACATATTGGACTCCCTTAAGTGCATTTAATATTGCGAGGTTAAAAACCGAAGCTAAGCTAATTGCGTAACTTTGAAGCAAAATTCCAATAGCTCCTGCAGTTTGCGCAAATATAAAAATCAATTTTTTATTATTTTTCTTTTTGATTTTAAAAATATTTCTTCTAAAATCTTTATTTAACAGAAATAAAAAAACTATAAAAAAAGAAGTTAACCTCATATAAACAAGTCCTTCAAAGAAAGAATGTGTATTAAAAACTTGTTTTGTTAAAATGAAGTCCAGTGCGAACAAAAATGCAGAAAGTGTGCAAAATAAAAGCTCTTTGCTTTTAATTTTTGTCTTACTTTTATCAAACGAAATTAAAAAAGTTCCGATAATTAAAGCAAACAATGCTATTATATTTCTTAAGGACACTTCTTTAATTTGGAAAAAAATAATACTTAATAAAAATATAAATACTACTTGAAGCCCTCCCAATGTTGGTACAACAATCGAAACCTCAAATCTATCTAAAGCAAAATACATTGTATAAAGCGCCGCTATATATACGACTCCCTCAAGAAGAGGCCAAATGGAAATAGGATCACAGTTTATAAAAGGGATTATAAAAACAACAAGTCCGCTTAAAAGACCTACATAAAAAACATATGTTTTTGGATCTTGTTTTCCTTTTAGAAAAATTTTATCACCGAGCGATGACAGCGCTAAAAAGAAATAAGCTAATATTCCAATTAATAACCAGAGCATTTTATAATATATTTTTTGATATTTTTAATAGCATTTCTATCTCCCTTTACAAAACCATTCATTGCCATTTCTGCAAAATAACCTTTATTTATCCAATCAAATAACCAATCATCAATATATTCTAAATCTTGTGCCTCAATTCCGAAGCCAGAATTTTCTATCCATCTTTTATTAAATTTTTCTTGAGAACCAATCTCAGGAGCAATAATTATCGGCATGCCAAGCATTGAATAGAAGGATAGTTCTGATGGCTTTGTCCATAAAATATCTGTTTTTCTTAAGGCCTTATTAAAACTGTTAAAATAAGTTTCAAAATCTTTTTCATAAATTATTTCAATATTTTTAATACCATTTAATTCCTGTTCGAAAAAATGTTTAACATTTTCTCTTATGCCAGCGGATAAGATTAGCCTAACTTCTCCTTTTTTAATTTTATCTTTAAGTTTTTTAGCGATTTTAATTCCTATATCAGTTTGCGCCCCAGCTCCCCCAACTGAATATAGTATTGTTAGAGGATGATCAGATTTTGAAGGGAGTTTTTCTAATTTATCTAGGATGAGAGCTTTGTACTTTTTAAAATAAGCTTTTTTAGGATCTAAATTAATGAGTCTCATTTTTAAATCTTCCTTAAGAATCTTTTCTTTAAATCCAATATTTTCTTGAGGAAGAGGATAGCCTGTTAAATATATATTCT
>JAQTWS010000043.1 GCA_028689175.1 Minisyncoccota bacterium | reverse complement strand
ACAATGAATAAAAGTATTATATCCATTGCTGCTAAAAAAATCCATCCAAACAGGGATACTACGGCAACAAGCGCTATAATTAAACTAATAATAACTATGTAACCAAATAGACGCCAGAGTAACGTCAATTCATCACCTCAAAATAATTAATAGATGCATATTTTGATAAAATCCTAATGGTGCGCTTAAATAAATACTTATTTTGCAAACAATTTTTAATTATAATATCCTTATTTTCTTTATTGATATATGGTTCTAAGAAGATTAGCAGTTCATCAATAATGACTGGAGATTCATCTTTTAAGGATTCTATAAATAATGGAAAGATTCTCTCATCTAAACTTGTATAATCCTCTAAAATTTTTAAAGCCTCTTGTCTCATGAGCCAGGATTCATCGTTTAGTCTTTCAATAATTGCTGACCGCACAAAATCCTCATGAGCAAATAGTTTCAAAGAAGATAAAGCCTCGTATCTTAATAAAAAGCAGGGGCTTTTTAGGCACTCCATAAAAACAAATAATGAATAGTTGTCAACATTTTCATTTCTACTAAAATCAACTAATTCTTCTCGCGCTTCAAAATAACATTCCCGATCAAGGCAAGTTTTGATCTTCTGAACACTCCCACAGCTTGACAATGAAATCACCTTTTAAAAGAACTTTTTAATAAAAGTGTATATCATAATTATAATACTATTTTAAAGAAAATTCAAACCTTCTGATTTTTAAAAGGGCATGGTATTATATAATTAAAGGATCAAAAGTATAAAAAATAAATAAAAAATTTATGAAGCATAATTTTTCAACGAATTTTAAATCTTTTATGAAAAATCTACTTCCTAAAAGTATTCCCGCATCCTTTCCAAAATCTAAAAAAGAAGAAAGCGAGTTTGGTAAAAGTAAAAAAGGAATCATTATCTGCAAAAAATGCAATGCAATGCTCTGGCAAGGGTCATGGCACCATGAATCTGAAATTAAAAAAAACATAAAAAAAAACAAGTATAACGGTTTTTCTATATGCCCTGCATGTAAAATGATTGAAGATAATATGTATGAAGGAGAATTAATAATTCGAAATGTTAATCCCGAAATCAAAAAATATATCATTAATGCTATTAAAAACAAGGGTAAAAAAGGATTTAAAAACGATTCTCAAGATAGGGTTATATCAGTAAATGACGACCATGATGGAAAAATGAATATATTCACAACTGAAAACCAATTAGCTTTAAAAATCGCAAGAAAAATAAAAAAATCTTTCAATGGAACCATGAAAGTTATTTATTCAAAAAAAGAATCAGTCATTAGAATTTATATTGTATTACAAGACACAAAAACCGCTTATTAGCGGCTTTTGTTTTTTTGAATATATTAAATATTAATATCTTCTTTGATTGCGTTTTTGCATTTTCTGTCTGTGACAATCACGACATAAAAGAGGTCTATCTCCGCTTGGCTCAAATGGAAGCTCTTTGATTTCTGCTCCACATTCTGAACAAGTCCAATTTCCCTGATACATCTTACGCTCATCAAAATGATTTTGATCGTTCATTTTTTGGCTGTCTATACTTTTTTAAAAAGAATAGACTCTTAATTAATTATGATGTAATCATAACACTAATAATAAACGCTGTCAAATCAAAATAGCAAGCTTAAGTTTAATCCAGTCTTCAATAGATAATTTTTCTGCCCTAATATCCTTTGAGAGATTGTTGTTTTCAAAAATTTCGTCTAACTTTTTCTTATCAATTTTTAACCCATAAGATAAATTATTAATTAGCTTCTTCCTTGGAGAAGAAAAACCTGCTTTAATGACTTTAAAAAAGAATTTATCCTCTTCTTCATATTTTTTAATAGGAGAAATTCTAATTAAAGAACTATCTACTTTAGGACTTGGCCAAAAAGAATTTCTAGAAATATTAAAACAAATTTTGGGATCAGCATAATATTTAACAGAAACTGATAAAATATTATTCACATCTTTACAAATTCTGTTTCCTACTTCTTTTTGAATAACTAAATACATTTCCTTAGGCTGATTATAGGTTTCAAGCAAGTTTCTAATTAAATTTGAGGTTAAATAATAAGGAATGTTAGCGATTATTTTATAATTAGAAATATCATTCTTTTTAATATAATCTAAAATGTCTGCTTCAATTATTTTTGTATTTTTAAAATTATATTCATTTAAAATCTTAACGAAAAGCGTGTCTTTCTCAATTGCTAAAACATTACAGGAATACTTATCAAGTTCTTTTGTTATAAATCCTAGACCCGGTCCTATTTCTAAAATATTATCCTCTTTTTTAATTTGCGTAGCTTTTATAATCTTATCAATAATATTCTGATCTATTAGAAAATTTTGCCCTAAAGACTTTTTAGGATGAATATCATATTTATCTAAAATTTTCCTAGCCTCTTCTAAATTACTCATGATTTAGATTATAGCATAATTTTAAGAAAATTATAAAGATTTTTTTAAAACAAAAAATGCATATTTTGCTTGACATTTTTAGTTTAAACCTGTTAATATTTAAATGTATTCATAATTAGTAAGTAATAGAAATATTAGTACTCAAGAAGAGCTTTCCTCTAAAGGAAAAGTTTTATCAACAAAAAAGAAAATTTATAAAATTTTCTATAAAAAAAGAATATTAATTTTATTTTTAGCGGGAGTTATTATCGCTAATTTTAGTATTTCTAATTTTAACAATAAAAGAGTTATAGAATCTAAAGAAAAAGCTTTTGTTAGTTTAACACCAGAAATAATGGTTACCACACAGGATACATTTATTGAAAATGGAATTGTTTTAACTTCTAATAATTCCCCGCTTTTTATAAATAACATGAGTTTTGGTGCTAAATTTAGCGAAAAAGATGAAGATAAATTAAAAAAAGATATAATCTACCACTTAGTAAAAGAAGGAGAAACCTTATCAAGCATTGCTGAAAAATATAATATATCACTTGAAACAATACTACTTGCTAATGAAATCAGCAAAACTACTAAAATTAGACCAAATCAAAAGCTTATCATTCTTCCAACTGAAGGGCTCTTACATATGGTTGAAAGAGGAGAAACAGTTTCCTCTATTGCTAAAAAATTCAAATCAACTTCGGATGAAATTATCGCATTTAATGAACTTACAGATGTTAACGATATATATATAGGAGATATCTTATTTATTCCAAATGGTAAAATGCCCCAAATAGTAACCCCTACTCCTTCTACAAAAGGATATGTCAATGTTGCTTCCAATTATTTCATATGCCCTACAAAAGGAATTATTACAAATGGACTTCATTATTATAATGCGATAGATATTGCTAGCGCAAAAGGAACTGCTATCGTTGCAGCAGCATCCGGTATTGTACAAAAATCTAAATATGCTTGGCCATCTGGCAATTACATAACCATTTTACACCCAAATGGAGTTGTAACTTATTATGGGCATTTATCATATTCAACTGTAGTTCCAGGAGAACAAGTTGCTCAGGGAGAAATTATTGGATACATGGGAAATACTGGACTTGTTATTTCAATGGGAGGAGACGGGTCTCACTTGCATTTTGATGTAAGAGGGGCAACAAATCCTTTAGCAAAATATAGGATTGGAACAAAAGTTTCTTATTAAAAAACAGCCTATAAAAAGGCTGTTTAAATTATAACCCCATACATTCCTTGCATTTCTTAGCAGAAGGATTTACCTCAAGTCTTTCTTTTGATATTGGTCTTTCGCAGTTTTCACAAAATCCATAAGTACTTTTCTTTATTTTATCCAAAGCCTCATTAACATTTTTTAACTTAACTTCTAATGTATATTCTTGAGGAAGAAGATCAACATACTCTTCAACTTCATCCACACTATCCTCTGGATCACGCTCATCAGGAGCTATATCAGGATAATTAGTTCGCCAATTATGCTTACTATCTGCATCTTTAGAAGCAAAATCAGAAAGAAGTCTTTCAAGTTCTTCTTTTTGTTTTTCTAATTTGTTTTTTTGTTTTTCTATAAATTCTTTATCAAACATACTTTTATAAAATTATTAATCTAACTAATGAAGCAATAGCCAATATGAAAGCAATAAAAACAATAAACCAAAATAATCGTATTAAAATTTTAGAAAATAGAGAAGGTTTTTTCATGTAATTTGTGCTTCTATTTCCTTTATCTTTTCTTCCAGTTTTTGTTTTTCTTCGGTCATTCTTCTATAGTTTCCCTTTATTTCCTCTCTTTTTTCTTTAACCGTCTTTATTTTATCTTCTAGTTCCCATCTTTGTTTTTCAATTGTTCTTCTTTTAACTTCCCACTCTCTTCTTTCCTCTTCAATTATTCTCTTTTGAATAACATCGTCGATTTCCTGATTTCTTTTTTCAAGAATTTCTATTTCTTGCTCTATAATTCTTTCTTGTTTAATTATTTCTTCTTGCTCCTTATTCAAAACCTCTTTTTCCTCATTATTCTTAAACAAGTTTTCTCTTGTTTTCTCGTATAAACTATTTAAATTATCAAGTTCTTCAATTAAAGCTTCTTTTTCTTTTAGAAGAAAAATGATTTGTTTCTGTTTTTTTAATTCATTTTTTTTCTCCTCTAAATCTGAAAATTCCTTGCTTAGCTCTTCTTTTTTTAGTTCAATTTCTTTGACCTGCAACTTAACAGATTTAAATTCATCTTCTTTTGAATACCTTTTTTGCTCCAAAAGATCCCTTTCTTTTTCCAGTTCCCATCTTTGTTTTTCAACGAACCTTCTCTCATTTTCTTCTACGCTTTTTTCTTTTATTTCAATTTCCTCCTTTTTTTTATTAATATCTCTTTCCTCTTTCTTTATCCCCCTTATTTCTTCTTTTATATTTTCTATCTGAATAAGAGCTCTTTCAATATTTTTTTCAAAAGGTTTAATCCTTTCTTTAGCAACTAGCTGCTGATTTTCTATATCCTTAATTTTATTCTCAATATTCGTTATTTTTTCCTCTTCGCTGATTTCTTTTTTAATTTCTATTTGAGGAACTTCTTTGTCTAAT
>JAQTWS010000042.1 GCA_028689175.1 Minisyncoccota bacterium | reverse complement strand
ACTTTGCTAAAGCTCAAGCTTTCTCTTCTACTATTCAAAATGAATTATTATCTAATTTAGTTTCTGAGTGGACTTTTGATAATGCCTCTAATATAGGAGAAGACACATGGGGAAATAATCATGTTACTTTATATAACTTTGCCAACCCTGCAACAGCTACCTCTGGACTAGCAAGCACAAATGAATGTGTATTTGGCACTTGTTTAAAGTTTGATGGAGTTGATGATTATGTGAGAACGTCATCATCTAATGATTTAAAGTTGCAGAATTATACATTTTCTGTTTGGGTAAAAGCAAATAATTTTAATCAATATCACGGAATAATGGAAATATTCACAGCTGATAATAATTATGTGGGAAGATTTATGACTTTTGGTCAGACCTCTATAAGATTTCATCCTAGTTATTTTGATAACGGTAATGCATACGTAGAAATTTCTAATAATCAGGCAAATGAATGGATTTATTTAGTTGGATTATATAATGGCGCCAAGGGAGTAGTTTATAAAAATGGTAGTTATGTTGGAGAATGTGATTTAATAGGACCAATAACGTATGCTGATCCTACTTATATGAATATTGGAAAAAATGCAAATATGGTTAGGATGTTCAGCGGTCTGATTGATGATGTTAGAGTTTACGATACAGCATTATCTTCATCTCAAATCAAAGAAAAATACATTGCAGGCCTAGACTCCTTGCTTGTTAAGGAGATAATATCTAGTAAAGAATATAATGAGAGAATAGAAATACTGGCACAAAAATAATAATAAAAGACTGGAGAATTATTCCAGTTTTTAATTACTTGAAAGTATTAATTAATTAAGTTAAAATAAATTAAAAGATGCCGATAAACATTGATCCTGTTAGTGATATAATGAGCAGGATTACTATAATAATCCAGAATATTTTAACAAATTTCTTATTCATATTATTTAGTCTTACTTTATTAATATTTAAATGTTAGCAAAAAAAAGAAAAAAAAGAAAGAGAAGAGGCTTTAATTTTAAAAAGTTTTTTGGTATTTTGATTTTTGTTTGTCTTTTTGCTTTTCTATTATATTCTTCTATTAATATGCTTATTAAAAGAATGGAATTGCAAAAAGAATTAAATGCTTTAGAATCTGAACAGGAAGAACTTTTAAAGCAAAGAGAGTCGCTTAAATTTAGATTAGGCGAAGCATATAGTGAAGCTTATTTAGAAAAAATAGCAAGAGAGGATTTGAATCTTAAGAAACCAGGAGAAAAAGTATTTGTTATTAAAAAAGAAGGTGAGGTTACTGCTGAAGATAATAATGAAGTTAAAATAAATGAAACTTTTTTAGATAAGATTAAAAAGCTATTTAATAGATAGCTTGTTTTTTATTTTAAATATGATAATCTTATAACAATGAAACAAGATTGTGTTTTTTGTAAAATTGTGAATAAGGAATTGCCTTGTTACAAGGTTTATGAAGATGATTTTGTACTCGCCTTTTTAGATAATAAGCCTACAGCATTGGGACATACTTTGATTATTCCGAAGGAACATTATGAAAATATATTTGATATAGATAGTGAGATTTTGAAAAGAATTTCTGAAGTTTCTAAAATTATTGCAAATAAAATGAGAGAGAGTTTAGGTGATGTGCTTGGGGTTAGTATTTTTCAATCAAACGGGAAAGTTGCTGAACAAGTAGTAATGCATTATCATATGCATGTGATTCCAAGAAGAATAAAAGATGATTTTAGAGTAAATAATTGTTTAAAAAGTTTAGAATTAGAAGATAATCAATTTAAAATTATTTTAGATAAAATAAGGATATGATAAAAGAGTTTTTATTAAGTTTAGGTACTTTAGAAGAATGGAAATTAAGTATAATTTCTTTTTTTGGATTAATTGTTTTTTTTAAAGTATCTCAATATTTAATTTTAAATAAATTTAAAAAAATAGCAGAATTGACAAAAAATGATTTTGATGATTTTTTAGTTACCATACTTTCTCAGACAAATTGGTTTATAGAACTTGTCTTTGCTTTGTTTGTTTCTAGTAAATTTTTAAATTTAGGCAAGGGCGTAGATGATTTTATTAATTATCTTGCACTAGTTGCTTTCATAATTTTTGGAGCTAAGTTTTCTCAAAAATTAATAAAATATTTTTCATATAAGAAATTTGTTAAGCGTGAAGAAGAAGGAAAAAAAACAGAGGCTTCTGTTGTAAAAGTGTTATCTAATATTGCTGATTGGGGAATTTGGGTTTTGGCTGTTCTTTTAATACTTCAGAATTCAGGAATTGATATTGGCGCGCTTCTTGCCGGAGCAGGTATACTTGGTATTGCCATAGCTTTCGCCTTAAAAGAAGTTTTAGCTGATTTATTTGCATGTTTTAGTATATATATTGATAGGCCATTTGAGGTTGGAGACTATATTGTGCTTGATAAAGGAAAGGGAACAATAAAAAAAATAGGGCTAAGAACAACAAGAATTCAAACTTTAAGAGGTGAAGAACTTGCTATACCAAATAGAAAATTAACTGAATCTTATGTACATAATTACAAAAAAATGGAAAGAAGACGAGTTAGTTTTGAGATTTATGTAGACCCTAAGACATCAGTTAAAAAATTAGAAGAAGGTAAAAAGATTATAGGTGATATAATTGAAAAAGAGGAGAATGCAAAATTATACAGAGTAAGTCTTTCGTCTTTTAATGGAAATTCATGGACCTATAAGATAATATATCATGTAACATTAAGAAGTTATAAAAAATACTTAATCATCCATGAAAATATTATTTTATCCATTAGAAAAGCTTTTGACAAAAAGAAGGTTAAATTTGCTACAGATATTCACAAAATTATTCTTAAAGATGATTAATGCGTATGCCTAAGAAAAAAATTCTTAAAAACAAAAAGGTTGAGGAGAAAAAGGTAAATAAGCTCAAAGATAATTCTACTAAAAGAATCAAAATTAAGATTATTGGTATCGGTGGAGGTGGTGGAAATATTATTAAGGAATTGTCCAAAAAATTAGACTTTCCTTCAACAAAGATAGATTTTAACGTTGTTAATACAGATGTTCAGGCACTTCATGTTTTACCAGATAATTTAAAGAAGATTTCTTTTGGTGAAGGGGAAACAAAAGGTCTTGGAACAGGAAGGGATGTTTTATTAGGGAAAAAAATTGCTGAAGCAGAAGAGAAAAAAATTAAAAACATTTTTTCTGATCAAAAAGATTTGTATATTCTGATAGCTTCGCTTGGAGGAGGAACAGGCACAGGCTTTATTCCTGTTTTTTCTAAAATTGCAAAAGAATTAAATTTAACTACGCTTGGAATTTTTACTCTTCCATTTGATTTTGAAGGAAAGGATAGGATGAGGGATTCTCAAAAGGCAATAGAGGAAGCTCAGGCTAATTTAAACGCTGTTTTAGTTATGCCAAATGAGAGAATATTTAAATTTGCTGAGGAAAGTATTCCATTTAATGGAGCGCTTAATGTTATCAATGATCAGCTCGCAAAATCGCTTCAAGGACTTTTAAATACTGTTTATTTTTCTGGGCTTATTAATATTGATTGGGCTGATATTAAAATAACAATTGAGGGGGTAAATCAAAGAGCTTATTTAAATACTGTGCAAGCAAAAATAACAGATGATCTAAGTGCATTTACAAAGGATTTGCTTAATAATCAGTTAATTTCCTATAATTTTTCTGAATCAACAAATGTTTTATTTAACATCGAAGGAGGAAAGAATTTATCAATGCAGCAGCTTGCTCTAATTTCAGAAAAAATACATGAGCTCGCTCCAGATGCTAGAATAATTTTTGGATTAACTCAGAATTCAAAATTAAAAAATGAAATAAGGGCTACTGTTCTTGCAACCGGAGAGGTAAAAAAAGAGGAGAAAAAAAAGCAAAAATTAAAACCAAAATCAAAACCAAAAAAAGAAGTTTCTAAAAAGAAAATAAAAACAATAGAGGACGATCTTAAGGAGCTTGAAGAGTTGGGTGTAGAAATTAATAGAAGAAACGCAATTGAAATTAAAAAAGCCGAAGAAGACGCGATAAAAAAAGAAAATGAGGAAGAAGATATTTTTGAAATTCCTACATTTTTAAGAAAGAAAAAATAATATGAAAAGAATAACAAAAGCGATTTTTCCTATAGCAGGACTTGGGACTAGATTTTTGCCACAATCAAAGGTGGTGTCAAAGGAACTAATACCACTCGGAGGAAAGCCTCTTTTGCATTATAACATAGAAGAAGCTGTTTTGTCTGGAATAGAAGAGATAGCTTTTATTACAAGAAAAAATCAAAAAGAGGCTGTTGATTATTTTAAAAAAGACGAAAACTTAGAGCAAATTTTAAAGGAAAATAATAAGCAAAGGGAACTTAAGGCTTTGGAAAAAATAAATAATATTGCAGGTAGTCTCAAGTTTTTTACGTACATTCAAAAAAAACCTACAGGAGTTGCTAATGCAATTTTTCAGGCAAAAGATTTTTTATCAAAGGAGCCTTGCGCGATTTCTTTTTGTGATGATATTGTTGATTCAAAAATTCCTTGCTTAGAACAACTTCAAAGAATGTTTTTGACATGCGGAAGACCTGTTCTTGCATTAAAAAAAATGCCTCCTGAAAGGATACCAAATTATGGCATAGTAAAAGTAGAAAAAATTGCAAATAGGTTTTATAAGATAAAGGGGGTAAGTGAAAAACCTAAAATAGAGGATGCTCCTTCTGATCTTGCTATATTGGGAAGAATGATTATAACTCCAGATGTTTTTGAATATTTGAATAACAATAAAGATATGATGGTAAAAGATAGATCAATTTCAGTTGCATTAGGAGAAATGGCAGAACTTGGCAAGGCAATTTATGGATATGAAATAGAAGGGGACTGGCTTGAATGCGGCGATATTATTTCATGGTATAAGTCATTTGTAAAAATGGCTATAAAAGATCCTGATTGTGGAGATGTTTTTAAAAAATATTTAAAAACTCTTAAATTATGATTTTTGATTTGATTATAATTGGTGGAGGACCTGCTGGAATCACTGCTGCTATATATGCTTCCCGTAATAACTTAAATACGCTTCTATTTTCAGAAAATTTAGGGGGCATGCTTTTTAATAAGGCTGTTAATGTTGAAAATTATACAGGATTTCCTTCTATATCTGGATTTGAATTGGCTTCTAATTTCAGAGAGCATTTAGAAGCGC
>JAQTWS010000041.1 GCA_028689175.1 Minisyncoccota bacterium | reverse complement strand
TCCTTTATCAAAGCTTAATTTAATCTTGTTTGTATCTATCTTAGTAATATTAATATTTGAAACATCTCCTGGCTTTGTTGTAAAATATGTTTTATCACTTTCATATGTTTTTGAAGCATTTAGAAGAATGATTGAATAATGGTACATTTTGCCTTTTTCCAATTTAGAAGAATCTAATTCAAATACATATGGAATATCTTTTTCAAAACTTCCTTGTTTTACATCATCTAAAACAATATTGCCGTCTTGATCAAATATGTTTAGAATAGCTTTGCTTACATATATATCTTTGTGTCCTGTTGATGCGATTTCAAAAGAATAAGAAATCTTGTTCTCTTTATTCAAGTTAAAAGAAAAACTTTTAAGAGATGGTGCAGGTACTGTGTCTTTTTCAAAATTAATTGTAAATTTATACCAATCATCTAATTTTTTAAAATAGTATATAAAAAATCCTTCTTTTTCTTGATTAAAATAAAGATTCAAATCATTTATTAAAATTTCCTTATTCTCTTCACCAAATTGATATAAGGTTATATCTGTAAAATCAATGCCAGGAACAATATATTCATAATATATATTTCCATCAATTTCTTTTGCATTTCCTGTTTTGTTAATAGATACATCAATGACGCCCTGGCTTGAAATTTCTGCAGTATATTCTACATCTTTAAAAAGAATGCTGTATACAAAATCTCCCTTGTCTTGAATTGGTAAAATAAAGTCTTGCACAGTTTCAAAAGAAATACCTTCTTTTAATTTTCTTTTTATCTCAACCAATTCCTTTAAATCTACTGCTTCTCCTTTGCTATTTTTAAGTTCATATTCAGCATAAATACCACTATCTCTTACAATATATTTTTTAAATTCAAAAATTCCTAATTCTTTTTTAAGACTTACTGGTATTTTAAACTCTCCCTCTAATTCATTTTCCGCATCATCCCTAACAAGCAAAGGAACGCTTTTTTGCTTTCTTACTTGTTCAGCTATATCTCCTGTCATATCAATTGTGAATTCGGAATCGTCTTCATTTTTTGTAATTGTAATTGAAGCATCACCAAGATATAAAGAGAAGTTATTTTTATCTTTAAAAATATCAATATTTGTAAGTGTTATCCAACCTTTTTTAGCCTTCATGTGCCAACCGTAACAATCTCCGCTAAAACTACTTTTATACATTCCTTTGTATAAAATAGCGTAAATGTCAGAAGATAGCTCTATTTTAATATAAGACAAAGACTCGTCTGAAATTAATTTATAAGTATCAACATTTCCATTAGTATGACTTTCAAACTTTAGCTTTGGTAAAATTGTATCAGTATAATAAATAGAATTTTCTTTATCCAAAACATCGCTATTGTTAATCAATATTTTTTCAGGTTCTATGCCTTTGGCATCCTCATCATATGAAATAGTTCTTTTGTATTTAAAACCATTAGTGTTTATTTGAGAAGCTTTAGCATTATTAACATCATTTAAGACACCTTCTGCATCTATGGAAATATTGACAGAAGGGACAATCTTTCCTTTTTTGTCTATCTTGATGTAATAATCTCCCTCCTTTAATTTAGAATCGCTTTGTATCTCTTGGGTCAATCCCTCGTCTTTATAATATTTAACTTTGAAACCTTCCTCTTCTGCAGCCTCAACTTTTATAGCATTATTTTTTAAAGAAATAATAAATAAGCACGCTATAATAAAGAGCGCTATTAATAAATTCTTGTTTTTTATGTATTTATCCATTACAGTTTTACTAAATTATTAGTTTGGTAAATATTAAAACATCTTTAACATTTTGTCAAGAGTTGGTAAGTTGAATTCAAGAAAGATTAAGATGGATTAACCCAATCCTTAAAAAAACAATTAAAGATATAGCAAGGTATGTCCTTTTTCCAAAAGAATACTCAAGTACTGGTTATCAGCAAAATGGTACGGTTGAGAGATCACACAGAACTGATCAAGAACCATTCTATGAGAAAATTAATTTTAATACAATAGATAGTCTTGTACAATACAAAATGAGCCCCAAATGAAATCCATTTCTAATTGAAAAGGAGCCTCAAATTAAGAAAGCTCCTCTTGCAGAAATGTATTTATCAAGCATTATTGTTGTATGACCATACAAATGAACGATAAACACATAGTCAATATATCTCAAATTAAAGAATTTGCAAAGGTCGGCCAATACATTAGAATTTAAAATTAATAAAAAAAGATAGTGTCAACCGTAAACATTTTCTAAAGCACTCCCTATATCTCTATCTGACATTCCTTTGCTGTATAGTTCAAAAGCTAACTGATCTAGGTTTTGTTTTTCTCTCTTCGCTATTTCTAGTATTAATGACTTGAATAATCCTAATCTATCTCTTGGTACCTTAATTTCAAATATGCCTGCGAGTGTTTTAGCTAATCTTGAATAGTATCCGTTCTTTTTATTCTGCGATTCTTTGTTCTTCATAAATTCATCCCTCTCTACTTCAAGCAATGCTTCAAATACTGTTTTCAATATGCGAGAAGATATTTCCTCTCTATTCTCTTTTTTGTTTTGAACTAAATTAAAAATGGTATGCATAATGCGAGGTGTACAAAAACATGAACAAATGTATATTCTGCGGTAAAAAAATCAAAGAAAATGCTGAATATTATTTTAATTGGAATGAAGGACGAACAATAATAAAACCAGGATTTGAATTTCCCTTTTCATTCTAAACGCATACAACAACACATTGGCAAAAGAAAAAGCTTTATAAAAGAATCTATGGAAATTACAAATAGTAAAATCCATAAACATGAGAAAGTTTTAAATTGCATGCAGACATCCCCATGTGCAACGCCATGGGGCAAAAAGATGATTGCGGATGTGACCATTGGAAAATTCCTTTGCGCTATAGGAATTTTAACTGATGGAAACAAAGGGTATCGTCTTTTTCTAAATGAAGGGTGTCAATATACTTCAATTACAAAGCGATCGTAAAAGCTATTCATTCCGCAACAAAAAAATGCTGTTGAGTATGTAAAATGGAGACATGAATGCACGGGAGCAAAAAATATTTACGGAATTTACCAAGTTTCGGATTTTGTATCAAGCGAAAAAATATCGGCTATGAAAATAAAGATCTAACAACGATCTTTTTTTATTTTACAATTCCTGTGAAAATAATGTATCCATCATTTGGCATATATCCTGGCTTAACATCTCCTAAATCAATTTTTAATCCGTCCTTCAAAACCATATCCTCAATTTCATAACTTCCATCATAATCATGATACCATTCAGCAGTATTTTCAAATTCAATATTTTGGGCAATATTTAGACTGCTAACATGCTCTTTAAAATTGTCAGCTAATATAGTTGATTTAATCTTTCCTTTATCAAAAGATAATACAATTTTAGTATTTTTAGCAATAATATTACTAGAATTATGATAGTACGCACAAAGTTTTATTTTGTCTCCCTTTTTAATATCCCCTGTTGAAGTTGCCCATTTTGGAAATTTTGCATTTAAATTAGCTATTCTAAGAGGATGATCAATGGGATTATCATTAAAAGAACCTTCTTTTGTATCATTAAAATTAAGCGAGGCCTCATTTTCCGCCACATCTTTTACAAACACAGGAACATTTTTTTGAGCCTTCAATTGTTTTGTTATAGGTCCAGATACCTCTAAAATGAACTGTGTTTCGTCTTTATTTTTGATTAATTTAGCTACTGATCCAGCATAATTTAAAGAATAATCGCTGCTATTTTTAAACACATCAACAAACAAAAAAGTTCCGCCATCTTTTTTAACTTCCATGTTCCAAACACTATCAAGATCTTTGAGTAGTAAAACATAAAGATCAGAACTTATTCCTACTTTTAAATAAGACAAAGCTTCATTTGCGGTTATCTTATAAATATCAATTGTATCTTTAGTATAATTTTCTAAAGTAATAATTGGAGGGGTAGTATCTTTTAAAGCCAAAACAGTATTTTCTGTTTTAAATATATTTATAGAAACTAGGGAGATAAGAAGAAAAAACAGTACCAATAATTTTTTATCATTTTTAAACATAATGATTTTTATTACTGATAATCTTAGTTATATTATACCTTGCATTGATTAAAATTTCAAATTATTTATAAATTTATTCTATTAAATAATTGACTTATATTAAAACATGTAATAATAAAAAGGTAGCACAGGAGGTTGTGCTTCATATGGCAAGAAAATTAAAAATATATACTTTGCAATCCAGTGATTTTCAAAGTGCGTGGGCAAAGCTTTTGCAGCAATGTCTTAAAAACGAATCACCTATTCGTTTTGGCGATGAGAATGAACCAAAAGCTCTTCGCGGCGAAATCTGTTCAAAGGTTGCCCTTGAAGGAAAAGCTGTTGAACAAATCTTAAATGGCGTACAAGAACTCGGCAACGACTCAAGATTCCATTTTGGTCCAGGTTATATTCAAAAATATGTTGATGAATATACAATGGATTACATTGATTGGCAACGAAGCCTTCCTGATGGACATAACCAAAAATTTGTTTATACATACTATGAACGCTTTAGGTATTATCCAGCAGGAACAGAAACATTTGATCAAGTTGAAGCTCTTAAGCAAAATCTGCAAAAACAGATTGAATACGAGATTTTTTCAAACAGACACCAAATGACAACTTGGATTCCTAGTATAGACGCTTTCTCGGAAAGTCCTCCATGCCTACAAAGAATATGGATATCTCTTATTGATAAACCATTGATAGAAATTCACCTTGACTGGAGGTCAAGGGATCTCTTTGGAGCATGGCATGTAAATTTAATTGCTCTAATCAATATGATTAACAGAGACATTGCTACGCCTCTCAATTGTAAAATTGCAAGAATTGTAGATAGCTGTGATTCTTTGCACATATATAATGGAAACTGGCAAGAAGCACAAGAAGCTGTAAAAACTTTTAGATTATAATTCAAACTTTTTACAGTTTTTTTATTAAAAACCCTTGACAAATTTATTATTTTTGCGATAATAAAAGAGTTCCCTTTAAACGGGTTTTTATTTTTAACAAATTATACATGTCGGACACGAAAAAACTTATTAATATATTTTTCTTTTTACTATTTTTTTCTTTTATTTTATTTCCTCTAGGAAAAGAGATTAGAGGTCAAGAAAAAATAGAACAAGTTGAAAAACCAATTTTAACACAGAGAAACACAGTTGTAGAAAGTTTCGGAATTGATTACAACACAATTAAAAAACCTATAGAAACTTATTACATGCTTTTAACTGGCTACTCTTCAACAGAAGATCAGACTGACTCAACGCCTTTTATTACAGCATCTTTAAAGCATGTTGAAGATGGGATAGTTGCTAATAATCTTTTACCGTTTGGTACAAAAATTAGAATCCCTGAATTATATGGAGATAAAGAGTTTGTTGTAGAAGATAGAATGCACTTTAGAAAAGGAAAATATAATTTGGATATTTGGTTCCCTACAAGAGAGGATGCTACAAATTTTGGAGTAAAAAAAGCATATATTGAAGTTATTGAATAAAACACTATTTATAAAATAGGACTATATTTTTATAG
>JAQTWS010000040.1 GCA_028689175.1 Minisyncoccota bacterium | reverse complement strand
AGATTCTTTATTGGCTCAAGGTGGAATTTGTAAAGAAGAATATAATGAAAGACTAAAAAACTTAGCAGGAAAATAGTAAAGTTTAAAATATAATAAAACCCTTGCATTGCAGGGGTTTTTTTGTGGTTGACAAGAATATATAAGTGGGGTAAAATGGCATTGTAGTGTAAATAAGTGGGTAAAAGTGGTAAAATGTTAATCGGAGAATATAAGTACAATTTGGACGAAAAGAAAAGATTGACAATGCCTTCTAAATTTAGAATAGTTTTGGGCAAAAAAGCCATTATAACAAAAGGAATGGACGGTTGTTTGTTTATGTATTCTGAAAAAGCATGGAAAGAATTAGCTGAAAAATTAGCCAAACTTCCTTTTTCACAATCTAATGCAAGAAGTTTTGCAAGAGTAATGCTTGCTGGAGCTATGGATGTTTTAATTGATTCTAATGGAAGAGTGTTAGTTCCAGATTATTTAAAAGATTATGCAGGATTAGATAAAAAAGTAGTTGTGGCAGGATTGTATAATAGAATTGAAATTTGGGATGAGGATAAATGGAATAAATATAATAAAGAAAATTCTGATCATATTGGAGATATTGCAGAGGGATTAAAAGAATTTGAAATATAGTATGCACATACCAGTTTTAAAAAAAGAAGTTATTGAAGGACTTAATCCAAAAGAAGATGAGAATTTTATCGATGCAACATTTCACATGGGTGGACATTCGCAGCTTATTTTAGAAAAAACTAAAGGAAAAATACTTGGGATTGAAATAGATGAAGATATTTTTAAAAAAGCCAAAGAAAAATTTAAGGATAATAAAAGGGTAGTCTTAATTAATGATTCATATGTGAATTTAGAAGAAATTGTAGAAGAGATTGATTTTAAAAATGTTAATGGAATTTTATTTGATGTTGGAATGTCTTCATGGCATATAGATGAAAGTAAAAGAGGGTTTACATTTAAAAAAGATGAGCCGCTTAATATGCTTTTTAAAAAAGAGGGAATGTCTGCTGAAGAAATTGTGAATACATATACAAAAGATGAACTGGAGAGGATTTTTAAAGATTATGGAGAAGAAAAAAAAGCTAGAAAAATAGCAGAAGCAATTTTAAAAGCGAGAAAAGAGAAACCAATTAAAACAACTTTCGAGTTAATAAACGTACTGGCTCAAAATTACCACGCTCTTCCAAGAATATTTCAAGCCTTAAGAATAGAAGCAAATAAAGAGCTCGAAAATTTAAGGAAGACTCTTTCACAGGCTCTTAAAGTTTTGAAAAGTGGTGGGAGATTGTTAGTAATCTCCTTCCACTCAGGAGAAGACAGAATAGTAAAGCAATTTATTAAGGAAAACAAAGATAAGATAGAGCCTTTGAATAAAAAACCAATTGTTCCAGAAATGGAGGAAATAAAGCAGAATCCAAGGTCAAGATCTGCAAAATTAAGAATCTTAATTAAAAAATAAAATGGCAAGACATACAAAATTATTTTATGGATTAGCGGTAATATCTTTTTCATTACTTCTAGGATTAACAATTTATGAATTGGTTGATGTTTCCGAAAAGAGTTATTCTATAGGAGCTGTTCAATCAGAAAATAAGTCTATTAAAAAAGAAATTGCTGGTTTAAAAGTGTCATTATCACAAAGTACTTCGTTAAATAATTTTGAAGATAAAATTGCTGAAAAAGGATTTGAGCAGATTGGAAAATTTGAATATATTATAGTGTCATCAAATGGAGATATTGCTTCAAGATAGTAGATTATGAGCAATTTAAGAATTAATTCTATTTTATTTGTTTTAATTTTATTGTGCGGGCTACTTTTAGCTCGTCTTTATTATTTACAAATCGAAAAAGGTGATAGGTATAAGGCAATGGCGAAAGGGCAACAAAATGTTGTTCTTGAAATTGAGGGTAAAAGAGGTGATATATATTTTAGAGATGAAGTTAATGCGCTTGCATTAACCAAAGAAAGTCCTTATCTTTTTTTATCTCCAGAAGAAATAGAGGATGAATTTGAAGAAGAAATAGCAGAAAAATTAGAAGATATAGTAAAAATTGATAGGGAGGAAATTTTACCTAAGACTAGAGTAGTAGGAAGCTTTTATCAAATTATTAAAAAAAACTTAAGCGAGGAGGAATATGATGGAATTGTGAATTTAGATTATAAGGGAATATATATTGGTAAAGAATCTAAAAGAGCTTATCCAGGTAAAGATTTTGCTGCTCAAGTTTCTGGGTTTATTAATAGCGAAGATGTAGGGCAATATGGATTAGAAGGATATTTTAATGATGTTCTTTCAGGAAAAAATAAGATTATTAAAAAAACTACAAACCCATGGGGATTTTTGTTTAATTCGGAAGATAAAACAAGTAATGGGGCCGATATATGTTTAACCATTGATTATAATATTCAATTTAAGGCAGAAAAAATATTAGATGAGGCCGTTAAAACATATGAAGCAAAATCTGGAACAGTTATTGTTGCTGATCCATATTCTGGAGAAATATTGGCATTAGCTCAATCTCCCAGATTTGATTTAAATAATTACAATGAATTTAAGGATTATTCAATTTTTCAAAATAATGCAACTCAGTTTTTATTTGAACCAGGCTCTATTTTTAAGCCAATAACCATGGCTGCTGCTTTAAGTGAAGGCAAGGTTACGCCTGAAACAACATTTGATGATAAATACGGGTGCAAACAGTATAAAGATTACAAGGTTTGTAATTATAAAGGAAGAGCTTATGGGTTATCTACAATGGCTCAGGTATTAGAAAATTCTATGAATACAGGTATGATTTTTGTAGAAGAGGAGCTAGGGCATGAAGATTTTTTAAAGTATGTTGAAGAGTTTGGCTTTTTTAAAAGTACTGATATAGATTTTCCTAACACATATTCGGTTAATAAAAACTTAAAGGATGCTTTAAAATACAATATTGATATTTCTCTTGGTAATGCTTCTTTTGGACAGGGGGTTATGCTAACACCTATGCACATGATAAAAGCATATTCAGCTATCGCAAATGGAGGAGATATTCCTAAACTTAAAATTGTTAAAAAAATTAAAAATGAAGATAGTGAGAAAGTTTTTGAGAAGGAGATTGAAAAAGAAAATGTTATTTCACTTAAAACCTCAACTGAATTGACAAAAATGCTCGTGGGGG
Organism: Minisyncoccota bacterium; assembly: GCA_028689175.1. Classification (GTDB taxonomy): domain Bacteria; phylum Patescibacteriota; class Minisyncoccia; order Minisyncoccales; family Minisyncoccaceae; genus JAAZMU01. The sequence goes on along the minus strand of JAQTWS010000040.1, from coordinate 2,527 downwards.
TTGTCGATGGAGCATATAACAAAAGAGCTAAAATAGAGGGGTATTACGTTGCTGGAAAATCAGGAACTTCACAAATACCTTATAGCTCTTTAGGACAAAATAAGGCAGGATATTCAAATGAAACTTGGCAATCATTTATTGGATATGCTCCTGCATATAATCCTAAATTTGTTATTCTTGTTAAATTAGATAGTCCCAAAACATCGACTTCTGAATATTCGGCTGCGCCTACATTTAAAGAAATTTCAAAATATATTTTAGATTATTATAAAGTACCATTTGATTATAGCATAGAAGAAGATGTGACAAATCCATAAAAGTATGTTATTAACTATCTTATAAAAGGCCTCATCGTCTAGTGGTTTAGGACTCCAGGTTCTCATCCTGGCAACACCGGTTCAAATCCGGTTGAGGTCGCTTAAATAATTAAAAGGCATAACAATAGTTCCTTTTTAATATGTTATAATATAAACATATTAAACGTAATAAAATATTAAAAAATATAAAAAATATTATTCTTATTTCATTTTGTGCATCGTTATTAGTAATTAATATTGTATTTTTTAATAAAAAAATTCAAAACAAGAATTTCAATCCGGAAGAATCTAATAAGAACATCGAACGGATCTTATATCATAATTCAATTTTAGGTTTTTTTCAATTAAAATTCCTTTTAAAATAGCTACTGTTTGCAGGATGTTCTGAGAGTGTAATGGAAAGTTTTTGTAAAGGGCACTATTAATCTTTGGGGGGCAGAGATTTGATTAACCGGGTCATTGATCCTGAAATAAAGGTTGCTAAAAGAATCCAGATCATTTAATCCAATAATTATTTATTTGGTTTTTTGTATTCTGCAATTATGTGATAGGATTTAATTATGGATCAAAGAATAATTGCACACTTAGATATGGATGCCTTTTTTGCATCTATTGAGGAAGTTTCTACTCCTGGTTTTTTAGGTAAACCTATCGTAGTTGGTTCTGAAGTATATGAAGGTAGGGGAAGAGGAGTTGTGTCAACTGCAAATTATAAGGCGAGAGAGTATGGCATTCATTCAGCACAGCCGATTTCAATTGCGTGGCATTTGTCTCAAAAAGCTAAAGAACGAGGAAAACCAGAAGCTATATTCCTTCCCGTAGATTTTAAACTATATGAAAGAGTTTCAAATAATATTTTAAAAATTATAAAAAAATATGTAACCATTATAGAACAAGCAAGTATTGATGAGTTTTATTTTGATTTAAGTTTTTTAAAAACGTATAAAAGGGCAGAAGAAATTTGCAAAAAAATAAAAGAGGAAATAAAAAAAGAAGAAAAAATAACTTGTTCTGTTGGAGTAGGATCCAATAAACTTATATCTAAGATTGCAGCGGGGATAAATAAGCCAGATAATTTACTTTTAATTAAAAAGAAGGATGCATTTAAATTTTTAAATCCACTAAAAATACAAAAAATTCCTGGAATAGGGCCTAAGACTACTAAAATTTTTAATAAAATTGGTATTCAAACTATTGAAGATTTGAATAAGCTTTCTAAAAAGGAATTGGAAGAAATGCTAGGTAAACATGGAGTAGGTATATATTACAGTGCAAGAGGGGTTGATAATGATCCAGTTACTGAATATCGTGAAATAAAATCTATTGGAGAACAAACAACTTTTTATAAAAATACTTTAGACTTTAACTTTATTTTTAATGTATTTAGAGAACTTTCCGATAATGTTTTTAAAAGATTTACTAAAAGTGAGTTTTCTAAATTTAATACTATAACAATTACTATTCGTTTTGCAGATTTTGAAACAAAAACTAGTTCAAGAAGTTTAAAAGAAGGAATTACCCGTAATGATAAAAAAAGATTTAATTTAGAGATATTAAAATTAGTCTTTCCATTTTTAGATAAAAGGCGTAATCCTAAGAAAAAACTTATTAGGCTTATTGGTGTAAGATTGGAAAAACTTGTACATTAAAAAAATTAGAATTAGGCTACGGATAAGCTCATCAGATGTTTTTAATACATTTGTATATTAGACCTTCATAAGTAAAATATGTTTATGAAAATCACAAGAATAAATTACAAGGTAAAAAGCTTTACATCAGTATATAATTCTGCTTTAAAGCATATTATGATTACAAAAGAAGTAGAACAAAAATGAAAGTATTAATCTTTTTAGAAAAATGCGATATGAATACAATAATAAGATGCGTTGAGTCAAAATGATGGCAATATTGAAACCTTAAATAATAAATCAAAGCTAATCAATACAAGAAAAAGAAACACAAACAAACTCATTGAAAGCTTTATCATAAAAACAAAGACACATTCCTTAAAGCAAGTATCTCCTATGGAGTACGTTTGCAAGAACATTAAAGACAAGCAAAAGTCTAATATATTATGGGCGTATACCTTAAATTCTAATCCAAAGTGCGAAAAAACTAAAAAGAATTGAATACCTCTTTGGGCGTTAAGTAATTTAATCTTTTTCTAGGACGATTGTTAAGCAATCGTTCTACTTTTTTAATATCTTTAT
>JAQTWS010000039.1 GCA_028689175.1 Minisyncoccota bacterium | reverse complement strand
TATCAAATGTTTATTAGGATCTAAATAACCTTCGGCTGGGAAACTCCAATAATTAGCATTAAGATTAGTTTTTTTTCTTTTCGCAACGATTATTTTATTATTTTTTGTTATCACAATAGCACCCACGGAAAGAGGCATGCAATAATTTTGTACACCTCGTATTTTTTTTATTGAATTAGGTCTTCTATGTTGAGTTCCTATAAAATCTTTATACGAACCTATCTGTGTTGAAAAACGAATCTTTTTTCCAATTTCAATTTTTTTAACATGAATTAACGCACCATCGAAACAATTAATTTTAGATTTAAAACAATTATCAATTTCTTTTCGAATTTCAGGATTAAGGTGTTGTTTTTTAGAATCAAAGTCTATGATTAAATTTGTCCTAACAGGCACAATTTCAATCGATTTTGTTTTTGTCAAAGAACTAAACCTCCTTATTATTCTATAGTTTAAAATATCTTTAAGGTCAATAAAAAAAATACTCATATTATAATTTTAAGAACATAGAATATGAGTGTTATTAATAAGAAACCAATTGCTAACGTGCATGATTTAGTTTCTCTGTTAAGATTTGAATAAAATAGTGTACATAAAGCTGCTCCTCCGGCCACACTTAAAAATTCCATTTTTACACCTTCTTTTTTGAGTATATAATATTATATTAAAATAGTCAAAAATAAAATCCGTTTTAACGCGGATTTCATTAATAAAGTAAGTCTATAAGCCGAATTCTGTTTTAGTGATCATCTATCTTAGACTTAAATTGCTTTAGGTCTTTAGCGAACTACTTTTTCCTTTATTAAATAAAGGTTTGTTCTTGCTCTCGGGTAAGGATTTAGCCGTTTCACCCTAAATGTTGCCATTTAGGCTTATCCTAAAAAAAGGATATTTTCTTTTTTTCAAAAGAAAACGTCTCTGCTCGCACCTCTATTCTTACGAATGACGGGTGTTACCCGCTACCTTTTTAGACTCCTTGTGGAGAATAAGAGTTCGGACTTTCCTCTTTGCATTTGCAAAGCGATCACCCAACTTACTTAGTAGTAATTTTATACCAATTATTTGAAAATTTGTCAAATTGTTGTATTATATGAATATGGGAATTAAGAGGTTTTTTAAATCGGAGCAAAAAACAATAGGCAAGGCAACTTTAATAATTGCTATTTTTATTGTTTTTAGTAGAATTTTAGGATTAATAAGAGATAGATTATTAGCATCTACTTTTGGAGCCACAATTGAACTTGATATATATTTTGCCTCTTTTAAGATTCCTGATTTAATTTATAGTATTGTACTTGCGGGAGGAGTTTTAGTTTCTCTTCTTCCTTTATTTTCTGATTATTACAAAAAAAATGAAAAAGAAGCTTGGAAATTAATTAACTCAATTATTAATATTTTTTTAGTTGCCTTAATTGTCATAGCTTTTTTTCTTTTTATTTTTACGCCAGAATTAATTAGTTTAATACTACCAGGACTTAATCCTGATTATGTAGGGGAAACAGTTAATTTAACAAGGCTGCTTTTTTTAGCGGTTTTCTTTTTGGGATTATCATCTATATTTTCTACTGTTGTAAATTATTTTAACAGATTTTTAATTTATTCAATTGCGCCAGTACTTTATAATCTTTGTATTATTTTAGGAATTTTGTTTTTGGCTCCTAAAATAGGTATTTTTGGACCAGCTATTGGTGTTGTTGTAGGTTCTTTTTTGCATTTTTTAATTCAGTTTTTATGTAGTTTAAATTATGGATATAAATACAGTTTGATTTTAGATGTTCATTATGAGGGGGTCAAAGATTTTTTTAAATTACTTTTTCCTAGAATTATTTCAGCAGCCGCAGGGCAAATCAATCTTTTGGTTATAACTGCGATATCTTCAACAATTGCAGTTGGAGCAATTACTTTTTTTAATTTAGCTGATAATCTTAGATTTTTACCAGTAGGATTTATTGGTATTTCGTTTGCGACAGCAGTTTTTCCTCATCTATCAAAATCTGTAACAGATAAAAATATGAGTGAATTTTCAATTAATTTAAGAAAAGTTTTTCAAGATGTTTTATATTTAGCGCTACCTATAAGCATATTAACTTTTGTTATGCGTGATTTAATTGTAAGCATTATATTAAAAACAGGAGAGTTTTCTAGTCTTGCGGTAGAAATAACAGGGGCATGCCTTGGAATATTTGCACTAAGTCTTGTTTTTCAATGCCTTGAACCAACTTTATTGAGAGCATATTTTAGCATAAAAGACACAAAAACACCGGCAATCATTTCTTTAATATTTCTTGCAACTAATTTTATCTTATCGTTTTTATTTGTTGAATTATTAAAACAAAATGAATTTTTAAATTCTTTTATTTTAAATATGTTTCATTTAAAATCACCTGAGCATGTTTTGCTTTTAGGACTTGTTTTTGCTTATAACATCAGTTTGGTTATAGATTTTATTTTACTTTCCTGGTTTTTAAAAAAGAAAATAGGAGGACTAGATCTTAAAAAAAGCATTATTAAGATATCAATTTCCTCTATTCCTATGTTAATGGTTGCTCTTTTTATTATTGGCTTATTCAATAAAATGGCTTTAGATAATTTTTGGATAAATTTACTTGAATTCAGTCTTGTAGCACTTTTTTCCTTTGCTACATACTTTATTTTTACTTATATTTTAAAAACAGAAGAGGCTCAAAGAATAAAGCAGTTCTTATTAAATACACTTGACAAAACATTAAAATGATGTTATATTATTAAAAGTGAATGACCATGAATGAGGGAATTTATCTCATGAAAAAAGAGCTTCCATGTTCTCCTAAGGATATAAGGCTGTTAAAGTATGCATTGCCTTCAACTTTAGGGAATGCAGAGGCTGAAGAAATGGCTGCAAGAATTTTAATGTTTTCGCGAGAGCGGGAACAATGGGTTGGGGTCAGCTATAATAAACTGATCCAGGCAATGGAGGATGATCTTGAAAAGGATCGTCTTGCTCAAGAAAAGTGGGCGCAAGAGGTAAGGGAGTATAATCGTACAAGGAGGAAACACATTCTTACGCTTGGATTATCAAAAAAACCAAATCTGCCCATCAAAAAGGAAAAGCCTTTCAGTCTTATTTCTGTAATGGGACTATGGCCTCTTAAAAAAGGGCTTGCTCAACTCATAGAGAACGAGTGGGTGAACGTTTATGAAAGTGTGCTTTACCCGAGTGAGTCTCTTATAAGACGTATCATGGAAGTTCAGCATATTAAGTAAGGAGAGTTTCTTAATAGAAATCTCCTTTTTTATTTGTAACAGAGAATCACTCCTTGTTTTTTGATTATAAAGTGGTAGTATAAAATTATGATTAAAAACTTTGTTATTATAAGTCATATTGATCATGGGAAGTCTACTTTAGCAGACAGACTTCTTGAAATTACCGGAACAATTAAAAGAGATAAAACAAAATCTCGAATTTTGGATAGTATGGATTTAGAAATGGAAAAAGGAATTACAATTAAAATGAAGCCTGTTAGAATGGAATATAAGGGAACTATTTTGAACTTAATTGATACTCCGGGACATATTGATTTTAGCTACGAAGTTTCAAGGAGTTTAGCTGCTGTTGATGGAGCCATTCTTTTAGTTGATGCAACAAAAGGGGTACAAGCTCAAACTATTTCAAATTTAGAACTTGCTAAAAAGGAGGGACTTGTTATTATTCCTGCTGTTAACAAGATTGATGCACCACTTGCAAATCCAGAGGAAGTAAAAAAAGAAATAGCAGATATTTTAGAAATTGATCCATCTGATGTTTTAGGAATTTCAGCTAAAACAGGGGAAAATGTTGAAGAGCTTTTAAAAAGAGTAATTGAAAGAGTTCCAGGAGCTAGGGAAGAAGAAAAAAAACCATTAAGAGCTTTAATATTTGATTCTGTATATGATTCTTTTTTAGGAATTGTTGCCTATGTAAAAGTTGAAGAGGGGGTGATTAAACCCTTTGAAAAAATATCTTTTATTAACTCAAAATTTTCGAGTACTTCAAAGGAAGTAGGAGTGTTTAAACCCGAAATGATAAAAAGAAATGAAATTAAGGCAGGAGAGATAGGGTATATTGCAACAGGCATAAAAGATCCCGAAAAGGTTCATATAGGTGACACGATTACAAAACAAGGCTTTTCTTTAGAACCTCTTTCTGGATATAGTCCAGCTAATCCAAAGATTTTTATTTCTCTTTATCCTTCAAATCAAACAGATTTTGAGGTCTTAAAAGAAGGGTTGCAAAAATTAACACTAAATGATTCCTCATTATTTTTTAAACCACAAACATATCAGATTTTGGGAAGAGGATTTTTATGTGGCTTTTTGGGTAATTTGCATGCAGAAATTACAATTGAAAGACTTAAAAGGGAATATGGACTCGATCTTGTGATTGGTGCTCCTCAAGTTAAATATGAGGGAATTACAGGAAAAGAAGAACAAGTCGATATTATGAATCCTACTATTTGGCAAGATAACTTTAAAGAAGTTTTAGAACCCTGGGTAGGTATTAAATTAATCATTGGTCAAAAATACTTAGGAAATGTATTTGAACTATTTAAAGAAACTGATGGCAAGCACATTGATTCAAAGCCTTTCGGGAGGGAAAGATATTTAATAGAATATGAAGTTCCAATGAGAGAGATTATTGGTACTTTTTATGATAATCTTTTAAATGTTACTCAGGGATACGCTTCAATGACCTATGAAGAGATTGGTTATTTGCCTGCTGATTTAGTTAAATTAGACATTTTAATTAATGGAGAAAAAGAAGAAGCTTTTTCTAAAATTGTTCCAAAGGCAAAAGCTTATGATGAGGCTAGAAAATTAACTAAAAAATTAAAAGAAGTATTACCGGCACAATTATTTAATTTAGCCATACAAGGTAAAATAGGGGGCAAGATCATTGCAAGAGAGACTGTTTCCGCAACAAGAAAAGATGTGACAGCTCCTCTTTATGGTGGAGATATAACAAGAAAGAAGAAATTGCTTGAAAAGCAGAAAAAGAATAAAGATAAAATGAGAGAAAAAACAAAGGTTAGGATTCCTACAGATGTGTTTTTAAAAGTATTTGGGTCTTGAAATAAGAAGACAAACTAATTAAAGACAAAAAAGATTTTGAGGAGGTTTGAATTATTAAAAAAAATAAAGATTTTATAGAAAAAAGTTTCTTTAATAGAGGAAAATATTAAAAGGTTGAAGAATTTTAGTTATTGTGCATATTCTTCCCAAGATTTATACCTATCCAGTATTATAAGTGAGACACTTTCCTTATGCTTTTTTGCTCGTATGTGTTTTGTTTTTTAGAGGAATTTTTCCTCTTTTAATGAATTTGCATTGTTATTTATATGTGATATTATTCAATTATTAACATGATCAAGCAGAAATCATTTACCTTAATAGAACTACTAGTAGTAATAGTAATCATAGGAATACTTGCAGGAGTTATTATGATCTCTACTTCTTCTTCTATTGACAAGGCTAGCTTTGCTAAAGCTCAAGCATTCTCTTCTACTGTTCAAAATGAATTATTATCTAATTTAGTATCTGAGTGGACTTTTGATAATCCTTCTAGTATAGGAGAAGACACGTGGGGAAATAAAGACATGATTATTTATGGTAACACATTTTATGAAACGAATAATTGTTTTTCTCAAGGATGTTTAAGTTTTAACACAATGGATGATTATGCAACTTCCTCCTTGGTTTATAATAATTTGCATAGTTTTACTTTAACAGCGTGGATAAATCCATAAGGCTAC
>JAQTWS010000038.1 GCA_028689175.1 Minisyncoccota bacterium | reverse complement strand
TATTCTAATTTTTTTAACCCATTAATAATAATTGGGTAAGCTTGTTTTTTACCTATATAACCAATGATTCCGCACATAAAATTAAATAACTATACTAATTAATTTTGGAGGAATGAAAATTATTTTTTTAATTTCTTTTTCATTGATCCATTTTTGAACCTTTTCACTGTTTAAAGCAATTTTTTTTAAATCTTCGCCTAAAAGATTTGTGCCAACCTCAATTTTATCTCTTATCTTTCCATTTATCTGAACGACTAATTCCATCACATCCTTAATAATTAAACTTTCGTCGTATTCAGGCCATTTCTCTTCATGAATATAGTTTTCTTTTCCTAAAATATTCCATAATTCTTCACACATATGAGGCGCAAATGGATAAAATAATTTTAAAATATTTTCAATCGTCTTTCTAGAAACCTCTTCTTGTCTTTTTTCTGCAAAATTTAAAAATTCCATAAAAAAAGCAATTGCTGTATTGAATTTCATTTCTTTGAGATCTTCTCCTACTTTTTTAATTAAAATATGTTCTTCCCTTAAAATATCTTTCGAGGATTCTATATTATTTTCCTTACAATTTATGCAAAGATTCCAGAACCTATTTAAAAATCTGGAAACGCCTTTAACACCCTGCATATTCCAAGCAATTGCGTCAAAAAAAGGCCCCATAAACATTTCGTACACTCTTAAAGTATCAACTCCAAATTCATTAATAATTTCTTCAGAAGATACTGTATTACCTTTTGATTTACTCATTTTTTGACCATCATGAGCCAAAATAAGTCCAACATTTCTTAATTTTTTAAAAGGTTCTTTTTGAGACACAACCTTGATGTCATATAAAAATTTATGCCAAAAACGTGCGTATAAAAGATGAAGTACTGCATGCTCTGCTCCACCAACATATAGATCAATTGGCATGAAATGTTCCTCGTCCTTTTTATTAATAATTTCACTATTATTATTAGGATCAATAAATCTTAAATAATACCAGCATGAACCTGCCCACTGAGGCATTGTGTTTGTTTCTCTTTTCGCATTTTCATTGCATATAGGACATTTAACGTTAACCCATTCTGTAATATTAGCTAAGGGAGATTCGCCTGTGCCAGTAGGTTCATAACTTTCAACCTTAGGAAGTCTTAAGGGAAGTTCATTAAAAGGAACAGGAACAATTCCACATTTTGGGCAATGAATTAAAGGAATAGGTTCTCCCCAATAACGCTGGCGAGAAAAAACCCAATCTCTTAATTTATACTTAACCTCTTTTTTTGCACCTAAATAATTGATAATTTTTTCTTTCGCTAAATTAGAATTTAAACCATTAAATTCTCCGGAATTAATTAATATTCCTTCACCTATGTAAGCTTCTTTTAAAATATCTCCTCCTTTAATAACTTCGATCATTTCTAAATTAAATTTTTTAGCAAACTCAAAATCCCTTTCATCATGTGCCGGAACAGCCATAACAGCACCTGTTCCATAATGAGCTAAAACATAATCAGCCACAAAAACAGGCACTTCTTTTTGATTTATTGGATTAATGGCTTTTATTCCTAAAAGCTCTACACCTGTCTTGTCTTTAACTTCCGAAATTCTTTCTCTTTCTGTTTTTAGCTTAGTTTTATTTAAATAATCTTCAAGTTCGCTTTTATTTGCTATCCTATCTTTTAATTTTAGAATTAATTCATTTTCAGGAGCAAGCACAATATATGTACATCCAAATAATGTGTCAGGCCTTGTTGTAAAAACTTTTACCTCCTCACTACCTACTTTAAAAGTAATTTCCGCTCCTTCTGATCTTCCAATCCAATTCCTTTGCATTTCTTTTATCTTGTCTGGCCAATCTAAATCATCTAAATCCTTAAGTAGTCTTTCTGCATATGCAGTAATTTTTAAAATCCACTGCCTTATATTTTTTTGCTCTACAGGAGTTCCACACCTTTCACATTCTCCATTTACAACTTCTTCGTTGGCTAATCCAGTTTTACATGATGGGCACCAATTAATTGGCATTTTAGCTTCGTAAGCTAATCCCTCTTCAAACATTTTTAAAAATATCCATTGTGTCCATTTATAATAGTTAGGATCGGTTGTGTCAATTTCCCTTGACCAATCATAAGATAAGCCAGCATCTTTCATTTGCTTTTTAATATTGTTAATATTTTGCCTGGTCACTGCTTCTGGATGAGTCCCGGTTCTAATTGCATAATTTTCTGCTGGTAGTCCAAAAGCGTCCCAACCCATCGGATGAAGAACATTAAACCCCTGCATCCTTCTTAATCTTGATAAAATATCTGTGGCAACATAACCCTTAAAATGACCCACGTGAAGACCTGCTGCGGATGGATAGGGAAACATGTCCAAAATATAACATTTAGATTTTGTAGAGTTTTCCTCTGTTTTAAAGACATAATCCTCTTCCCATTTTAATTGCCATTTCTTTTCAAAATTTTTAGGTTCGTATTTCATGATTAGAGCATAACAAAAAAAAATCTTTTAGTAAATAAAAAAGTTTTAAGGATAAACTTCTAAACCATTTGTGGTTTATGAATACTACTCATAAACTCATAAGCTGCTTTTACCTTTTTTAAAACAACGTCATAATGTTTCTCATAAAAAGCTTGAATAATTGCATTGTTTAATTTTTCCGCAATCGCTACTTCCCTTTCTGTTACTTCTAAAAAAGGATGGAGCTTGTTTCTAACTTTGTAAAGTTCGTTCTGGACCCTATGCTTTGCCCTCAAAGCAACGATTTTCTCAATCATGTTCCCTCTTTTATAATAATAACATGAGATAGTATAAAAAAAAAGAAGTTTTAATGGATAAACTTCTAAACCTTTGTAATCCCAGGAGAAAAAATTTTATTAATTTCACCGACCAGATCTTTGAGTTGTTTTTGACGCAATAATTCCAATTCCTTTTTGCAGTTTTCGAACTTGGAAATATTACAAATAGGAATAACAACAAATACTGGCATGTTGTTGCTTGTTCCGATCTGAAATTCCTTGCGACACAAATAGGTTACTCCCCTTTCTACATCGCCTAAAAAATCTCTATGACAAACGAAGATTTGATTCTTGTCTCTTGTTTGAAGCTTAACTTCTCCACCAATTCTGTAAAATTCAAAGTTAAGTTCAATAAGTTCACTCATTTTTTCTATATGAGAAATAAGCTCTTCTTCTTTGGTCGTAACTTCTTGCCATTCGAGATAAGTTTCAATATCCCCGCCATCAGAATATTCGATATTTATATTCATTTCAAACATATTGCCTATCTTATGAGCGACAAGGAATATGATGGGTGTATGACTAGAAACATTTTCCGTCACTTTAATATTGATAATGGAAGAATTTCCAGCTCTATTTCTTAAAATTTTCTGCCATCTTTCTCCGCAGCAATGTCCATTATGAAGATCTTCTCCGCATATTGGACAAATGCTGTATTCTTTTTCAAGCATTATGTTTAACCATTCATCAAAAAGATCAAGCATATTCAAAAATAATCGAGCCTTTTGAGAATGAAGAATTACTTCAAGGTATTTTTCATTCTCATAAGCCTTTTCGATTTGGCTTAAAAGACTCAATGAATGTTTTCTGTGTTCATCAGTCATCCACGACCTGTCAGGTCTTTGAAATCTACCTGTACGATACAGTTCAGACTCTACGGAATGCTTTTTATCCCAAGCCTCTTTTTTGAAATTCATTTTTTCCCTCCTTTTGTAAGAACTATTAAGCCAACACATAGAATGTTGACCTGTACTTAAAGAAATACAATATATTTAACAAAAGGTCAAGGGGTATAACTATTATAATTAAAATTTTCTTGAAATCTCTTTTATTTTTTTATAAACTTCTTCCTCTCCATCTATTCTTTTTCCCCTCATCACAAGCTTGCCATTGCAAATAACATCTGTTATGCATTCGCTATTTGCGGAATAGACTAAATCTGAGGTAAGATTAAATCCTGGATTAAAATACGTTTTTTCTAAATCAATAAAAATTAAATCTGCCAAATATCCCTCCTCTACCTTTCCTGTCTTTTTTTGAAGCGCTTTTGCTCCATTTTCTGTGGCAGCTTTTAACACATCTTCTGCTTTTGCAGATACTGGATTAATATCATTTATTTTCTGAAGGAGTGCCCCTATTTTCATTTCCTCAATCATATCTAAATTATTATTTGAAGCTGTTCCATCCGTTCCTAAACAAATATTAATTCCTTTATTTCTAACATCATCAAATCTAAACACTCCTGATGCTAATTTCATATTGGAACATGGGTTATAAACAAGAGAACAATTTTTCTCTTTTAAAATTTCAAGCTCCTCATTATTTAACCAAATCGAATGGGCAAATACACATCTTTCATTTAAAAAACCTAAATCATTTAAATAATTAATTGGACGCTTGCCATGTTTTTCAATACATTCTTGAACTTCACCCTGGGTTTCTGATAAATGCATATGAATTAGCATATTATTTTTATCCGAGACTTCTTTTACCCATTTCAAAACTTTTTCTGAAGCTGTATAAATAGCATGAGGTGCAATTGAAAAATCAATTAATTCTGTTTTTTGAGGAATCTTAAAATCTTTAACTTTTTCAAAATTAGCATCATCTACTGTGATGCCAACAACTGCTCTTAATCCCATTTCTTCAATTGCTTTAATGCTGCCTGAAAGACCTTTAAGAAAATACATCTCGTTTAAAAAAGTAGTACCAGATTTTATCATTTCAATTAAAGCTAATTTTGATCCGAAATATATATCTTCATTTGTTAATTTTTCCTCCGCAGGAATAATTTTATTAAAAAGCCATTCATTAAATGTAAGATCGTCTGCAAAACCTCTAAAAAGCGTCATTGCTAAATGTGTGTGACAATTAACAAATCCTGGAAGAATTGCACGCTTTTCCTTGCAATCAATAACCTCTTCAACTGAAGAATTGATTTCGTTATCAATCTGTTTTATTTTATTTTCTTCAATTAATATATCTTTTTTTTGATTATTTAAAATTACGTTTTTAATTAAAATACTCATATGTTAAATAATTTTAAGCTATTCTTGTAAACTTGTTTTGAAATGTTTTCACCTTTAATTTTATTAATTTTATCCATTGCAAGTTTAACACCTAAGGGGTTGTTTCTTTTTTCATAAAACATAGGAGGTGTTAAAAAGGGACAATCTGTTTCAATTAAAACTCTATCGTCTGGAGTGTTTTTAATAACTTCGTCTAAATTAGCTTTAAATATTATTCCATTAAATCCAATATAGTAACCCAGATCTAAAAATCTTTTCAAATCCTTTAAATTTCCAGTAAAACAATGCAAAACAGCTTTTATATTCCTATTTTTTAAAATTTCATAAACATCATCAAAAGCGTTTCTCGAATGAATAATTAAAGGCAAATTAAGTTCTTCTGCAAGTTCAATTTGTTTTAAAAAAATTTCTTTTTGTTTTTCAATATATTTTTCTTTGCTTAAAATCTTTGGCTCATAAAAATAATCTAAACCAGTTTCTCCAATTGCTACAACTTTTTTATTTTTTGCAAGTTCTTTAAAGCATTCGATATTCAAATCTTCATCTTCTACGTATAAGGGATGAAGTCCGACAGAGGCATAAACTCCTTTATCATACTTTTCTGCGATCTTGATTGCAATTTTTGAATCAGAAAAAATAGTGCCAACATTAATTAAAAAAATTTGGTTTAATAAACAGTTTTCAATTAATTGAAATCTATCTTTTTCAAAATCATCAAAATTCAAGTGCGCATGGGTGTCTATAAATTTTTCCATACATAAACAATAACAAAAAAAGAAA
>JAQTWS010000037.1 GCA_028689175.1 Minisyncoccota bacterium | reverse complement strand
TAGCTATTAGAAGCGCAAAAGAAAAAGCTAAAAATCTTGAAAAAGAATTGGGAGTAAAAATGGTTAGAATCGTTGATTTTTCAGAAAGTGCTTATGCGCCACCAGTAACTTTTCGTAAAGAATTAATGATGAATAACGAAATGGCTAAAGCAGACTATGCGGTAGCAACAATTGAAGCTGGGCAAAATAAGATAACATCCAATGTTTCTATAACATACATTATTAAGTGATTACAATAAAAGAGGGCAAAGCCCTCTTTTTTGTTGTTAAGATTATTGTGAGAGTTTTAGATTTTTTATACAAGAACGCAATAAAAAAATTAACCAAAATTCACTTGCGTTTTCTGTATATAATATGGTATATTTTAATTAATCAAAAATAATCAATAAAAATTAAACCATATGAACAAGCAAAAAACTTTAATCTTTTCACTATCAGCAATATTATTCCTTGCTTTATCTTTTATAGTATATAGCTGGTCTGAGCCAACAACTAATATGCCTAGTGGATATACAGCTCCATTAAATACTAGCAGTAATTTTCAAGAAAAATATGGACCATTAATTTTTCCAATGATGTACGATGGAGATACTTGTGATGATCCATCAACAGGGAATTGTCCTTATTATATTAATCCTAGTGGGGATAGCATCGTATCCGGCACGATATCAGCAGCTAACCCAACTAAAAATAATCATATTGCAACCAAAGGATATATTGATGGTTTGTTCGGAAATGTTGAAAAAGCCGTTTCTTTATCTAATTTAGTTTATATTGCAGACAAACAAAACCCATCTTGTTTAGAAGCAGATTCTATTATAATAATGAAGCATTGTGTTTCTACAAATACATGGGTCAGTTCTAATGTTTCGTGTGACAGCGATGCTGTTATTTGTGTGCAAATAGAGCAACCTTTATTTGATAAACATCATACAGAGGAGCAATGCCGTATTTGGGGAGGGCAGCCTGTTATAGTTGAAAATAATGTAAGAATATGTAAATTCAATAGTGCGACTTGTCCAGGGGGTTGGGATCAGTATAAAAATTGGAGTACAACAGTTCCTGGCCAATCACCATTTCCAATTTCTGCATCTGCACCCAGTGGTCCTTATTACTACACAGGTTCTCATGCTTGGTCAAATACAGGAATAGAAAGTCTTTATTGTAATCGATGTATTGGAACGATGAGTAACAATGAATTCTGTGGCACTAACGATTATTGTTCAAATCGCCGATATTATTATTATGCCTCTGTTACCGAAATCGGTTGTTACTAAAATAAACAAGCATGATATTAATCATGCTTAAAACCCAAATCATTGATTTTGTTTTATGAACAAAATAATCATTTTAAAGAATTGTTTGTAAAGCAATTTAAGCTTTCTAATTCATATTTTTAGAAAAACCGCCATATATGTGTGTGCCCAAAACATCGTTTGTGATAACGCAATCGTTAAAGAAATAGGTTGCTATTAAATTATATAAAACGAGCATGATTAAGTTCATGCTCTTTTTTATTAAAACCCTAATAAACACTTTAAGGAGTTTATAAAACTAGATAGCTTTTCAAAAATTTTCGCAAAAAATCCTTTCTTCGGCAATTTTGGATTTTTGATTGCAATAATGCGAATAAATTCATTTTCATCTTTTTTTAATAATTCGATGCTACTAAGGGGTGTTTCTAAGTTAAGGGCTACATATGCTCTTGAGATTGGATTTTTACTTAAGGCTAGTTTTGCAAGAATATGGGGCGGTGTGTAAATGTTATCAGCAATTAGGGGCTCTAGACTATCAAGGCTTCCGTTTTGGGCGATTTCTGTTGCTAAATACCTTAATAGGCTTGTATTTTTACAATTTTCAATAATATATTTTAGGTGATTAAAGCAGGATATAGAAGGGTTCTTTTTAAATCTTTCTAATTTTTTTCTAAGTTCTTTTTCGTCTTTTGTTTCATACAATCTTTCTTCTTGCAACTTCTTTCCTCCAATAAAGACTCTACTTAATTAATATCATAATTTTAGGCTTTTGTTAAGATTAGTTATATGTTATTATATTTAGATGATGGGTCTTAAAAGAAATAAATTAATATTTCTGTTAGTGATGATTTTTTTTATAATCCTCCTTATTTTTGATTTTCCTATTTTTAATAATTACGAGGACGAACTTTTTAAAATTAAACGAGGAGAAAATGTTTTTCAAATTGTAAACAATTTAAAAAATAGTGGACACATAAAAAGTAAAATACTTTTTTTAATAGAAAGTTTTAAAGATAAAAATTATACTAAATTAAAGGCAGGCAAATATTATTTAAGCCAAGGTATTAGCAATCAAGAGATATTAAATATATTTATTAAAGGCGAAAAACAAATAGATTTCGTAACTATTATTCCCGGATTTACTCTTAATGAAATAAGTAGGCTCAAGGGAATATCAGATAAGCAAAAATTTTTAAACAAATATTTGTATTTAAAAGAAGAGGACGATCTCGCGCTTAAGGAAAAATATTCTTTTTTAAAAGATAAGCCCTTGGTAGCTGGACTTGAAGGATATTTTTTTCCTGATACTTATGAGATTGATTCAGAAGAGGCAATAATTGATCAAGTATTGTCTAACCTTGATAAAAAACTAACAAAAGAATTTAGAGAAGAAATTGAAAAGCAAGGTAAAACAATTTTTGAAGTAATTATCATGGCTTCAATGGTTGAAAAAGAAGTTATTTTATATGAAGACAAAGAAATAGTCTCAGGGATTTTATGGAAAAGATTAAAAAATGGCATGCTTCTTGAGGTTGATAGCACTTCCTTATATTTTCTGGCTCAAAATAAAAAAATACTGTATGATACATATGAGAGGAGTGGACTTCCAATTGGTCCAATTTGCAATCCTGGAATAGAAAGTATAAAAGCGGCAATTTATCCAAAGTATACTGATTATTGGTTCTATTTAAGCGATAAAAATGGTGAAACAATTTTTAGTAAAAATTTTAACGAACACATTATTAATAAATTTAAATATTTAGATAACTAATATGGAAAAAAACACCTTCAAAAAATTTTTAAAAGTTTTTTTAGTCTTAATTGGTATTATCTTTGTTGCTTTATTGTTGCAAAAAAATCCTATTGAAAGCGAAAAATATCAAAGAGGCTATAATTTAGTTCCTGAAAAAATATCTCAATCTGCCCCAATTAAAATTTATTTACCGAAAGGTGTAGATAAAGAAACTGCTAAAAATAATATTAGTTTTGATCCTGTAATTGAAGGTGATTGGATGAGTGAAAAAAAGCAATCATTTTTTAGTGTTCTTGCAAGCGAAGAAGATGATTTTATTTTATTCAAACCAAAAGATAAATTGGCTTTAAATAGGCATTATTCTTTAAAGCTTGATTTAGGAGAAAATAAAACAATGCAAGCCTATTTTCTTTCTGTGGAAGATCCAGAGATTGTGAATATTTTTCCTTTAGATGGAAGCGAAGCTGCTGCAGATAGCAAAATTACAATTGTTTTTAACAGACCGATTGTTCCTTTAACCACATTAGAAGAATTGGAAGATCAAAATATTCCAGTTGAAATTCACCCAGTAACAGAGGGAAAGTTTAAATGGATAAGCACAAACACGCTGCAGTTTATACCAGGAGGGGAGCTTCAAAAATCATCCCATTATACAGTAAAAGTAAATCCTGGATTTATATCAATGGATGGACTTCCTATTCAAGGAAAAGAAATTCACTTCACAAGTCAGAATTTAAGATATTTAAGCGCAACACAAAATTATTTAAAAAATGTTGTATATAATGAGCCAATAAGAATATACTTTAATCAACCAGTTGACTTAAACAAAACAATTAAGGAGATTAATCTTTTTAAAGATAGTGATCAAATAGATTTTGTGGCTAAATATAAAGGAGACAAAGAAAAAACTGTAACCAGCTTTTTTTCCTCTTTGTTTAATAACGCTAAAAAAGATGAAGAATTAGATAAGTCAGTAATAGAAATATATAATAAGAGAGATCGTTTTAATAGAAACGAACTTTGGGATTTTGAAAAAGATTACAAACTTTCAATTAAAAAAGTTTATCCCCTAGAAGGAGATATAAATTTAGAGGAAAAAAGAGAAATTAGTTTCAAGACTACTTCTATTGTTAAATCATGGAGCGCAAACTCTCCTCGTTCATTCTATGCAACAATAGATTTATTTGATCCAAAAGGACAACTTTTAATTGATTTTTATGAAGATATCAATATTTCAAAAAGTAGAATAAATTCTTCTTTTAATATTAAGAATATTAGATACGGAGAGAAATGTACTGAAGAATGGCGCTCTTTATCAGATGCAAGCTGTCAAAAAATAGAGGATAAAAAAAGAATAATAATCGAATTCGATGATTCTAAAATTAAGATAGGGGATACTATTAATATTACCTTGAAAGATATTATAAATGAAAGTGGTCTTAAAATTAATGCGGAAGATATTAATCAAAATATTTATGTATATAAACCTTTAAAAGTAAACGTAAGCAATAAAGACCTTCAGTATATTACACTTTGCTCTAATAATCCATTACTTCAACCTGAAAAAAATGAGCTTAAAGATAGGATAAAAGCAGATTTAGATTATGAAATTTTTTCTTTTGGAAAATCATATTTTTATAACTACGATGTTTGTACAGGAGAGACGCCTTTTAAAACATCTGTTTATGTGGGGCTAATGCCTGAAACAAATTATAATTTTGAATTTGATATTCAAGATATTTTTGGCAATAAGGAAATTTTTAATAAGGAGATTACAACAAAGAAAATGGAATCTGATTATGTAATTGCATTTCCAATGCAGCAAAACTATAGCATTACCTCTCCTTCAAATACAAAACTAGCTTTTGGAACAAAAAATATTTTGTATGTTGACGTTAGTGTTTGCAAGATGGATGAACGTGTTTTTGCAGATAATTTCAATAAAAGATATAATACTAATTTTAATAAAAATGTTTGTAGGGAATTACAAAGCAAAAGAATAGAACTACCTTCCAAATATTGGATTAATAATTATTTCAATATAGACATCAAAGAATTTTATGAAAATCCTATAGGTAATTATGCTATTTTAATGTCTCATCCTTTACTAGATAAGTATACACCCGTTACTTTTTTAACAGTGACTAATATGGCTGTGGGTGAAAAAAGAATTACTCCTGCTTCCTATTACACACCAAAAATGACAGAGATTCAATTAAGCTCTCTTAAAAATATTTATTTTGTTTCAGATATGGTTACAGGAGAAGTTGTTGCTAATGCTGATATTTATTATTATTACGAATCAGGAGAGTATAAAAAAGTAGGAGCTACAAATAGTGAGGGAGTTTCTCTAGTTTCTCCAATTTATGGTTTAAAAGCAGTCGTGATTAAAAATGGAGAAGACAGCACTATTATTCAAAGATACGAAAGCGAGCTTAATTATGCAAGTTCTGCAATTAATGTTAAAAAATTCTATATATATCAAGATAAGCCAATATACAGACCAGGAGATAAGGTTAATATTAAAGGTATTTTAAGGCTTGGTTACGATGGAGATTATGAAATGCCTGAAAACAAAGTTAGCTTAAGCGTTAGAAATTCTAAATGGGATGAAATTTTTAAAACAGACCTTACTTTAGATAAATTTGGAACAATCAATACAGATTTTATTTTAGCAAATGACGCACCGCTTGGAAATTATAGTGTTTGTGTGATGAATATTTGTTCATATTTTGACGTTCAAGAATATGTTCCAGCAGCTTTTGAAGTAAAATTAAATACAGATAAAGAAGAATATACTTCAAAAGACAATGTTAAAATTGATATTGACGCAAACTATTATTT
>JAQTWS010000036.1 GCA_028689175.1 Minisyncoccota bacterium | reverse complement strand
GAGAGCTTCAAAGAATGACACAATTCAAAGATAAATCAAAGCAGCATAAAGAATACGTAAATGCCGGACTTTTAAATTACCCTATTTTAATGGCAGCCGATATTTTATTATACAAAGCAGAAAAAGTGCCTGTAGGTAAAGATCAAAAACAACATGTCGAATTTACAAGAAATGCAGCTCTTAAATTTAATAAACAGTTTAAAGAAACATTCCCCATCCCAGAAGCTTTTATTCCAAAAAAACAGGCTAAAATAATGTCCTTAAGAGATCCCTCTAAAAAAATGTCTAAATCAGGCGATCAAAAAGGGTGTATAACATTTTTTGAAGACAAGGAAAGTATAAGGAAAAAAATAATGTCTGCAGAAACAGACACACAAAGAATAATAAAATTTGATGAGGAAAACAAAAAAGGTATATCTAATCTTTTATCCATTTATTCTGCTTTTTCAAATAAAAGCATAAATGATATTGAAAAAGATTATGAAAATAAGAATTATGCTGAATTTAAAACAGATCTAGCAGATTTACTTGTTCTAAAATTGGGAGAATTTAAAAAGAAACGTGATGAATATTACGAAAACCCTGATTATGTATGGAAATTACTAGATGAAGGCGCAGAAAAAGCAAGAAAAGAAGCTCAAAAAACAATAATAGAAGTTAGAAAAAAAATGGGACTTATATAAGTCCCTTTTTTTAATTATTTCGATTTTTAAATTAGATTAATTTTATTCATTTATTAACTCTTTCAACTCTTTTTCTTTTTCTTTTAACAATTTATTTGTTTTTGCTTCAATAATCAATCTTAAAACAGGTTCAGTATTTGAAGGTCTTACTAAAAACCAATAATCATCGTAATCTATTCTAACCCCATCTATTTTTGTTTTTTCTCCGTCTTTATACTTATCTTCAATTTTTTTAATTATTTTATCTTTACTATCTACCTTAAAATTAACTTCTCCCGAGTGAAAATACTTTTGGTAAGGTTTGACAATTTCTGATAAATTTTTAGAAGATAACTTCATTTGTTCTAAAAGCTTAAACAAAATAAAGAAAGGCGCCTCAAAACAATATTCATCATTCAAATAAAAATGTCCTGAGTACTCTCCCCCCATATATATTTTTTCCTCTTTCATTATTTTTTTAATAAAAGAATGTCCTACCCTGCTTTTATAAGCCTTTTCTCCTGCAATTTCAGAAATAATATTAGAACATCTTAAATCATATAATACTTTTTTTCCTAAAACATCAGAAATAAGCGCTAAAACAACATCAGAAGAAACAACTTTTGCATCATCATCTAAAAATACAATTCTATCTCCATCTCCATCAAAAGCAATTCCTAAATCTAATTTCTTTTCTTGGATTAAATTAACTAATTGCTTTAAATTCTTTTTCTGAAGTGGGTCTGGATCATGATTTGGAAAATTAGAATCAAGCTCTTTATTAATGTGAAAAATCTTTAAATTTGTCTTTTTAAATACTTCATCTATCAAAATTGAAGAAACAGAATTAGCTGTATCAATTCCTATTTTAAAATCAAAATCTTTTAAATCAAAATCTTTTGAAATATGTTTAACATATTCTTTTAAAACATTTTTTTTAATTACTTTACCCCTCTTTTTAGGACTATCTCCCAAATTCTCAAAAATATGCTTTATCTGAATAAGTCCGCTATCTTCTGAAATAGGAGAAGCATTTTTTCCTACAATCTTAAATCCATTATATTCTTTTGGATTATGACTTGCCGTTATCATTATTCCACCCTCCCCTTTCAAAAAACAGTCTGCGAAATAAAACATGGGGGTTGTTGAAAGTCCAATATCGTAAACTAAACCACCTTCGTCAATTATTCCTTTTTTTAAAAAATTAAATAATTCAGGAGAAGATGATCTATTATCTCTTCCTATAACTATTTTAGGATGCTTTTTGTCTAAAAAAAGAACAAAAGATCGGCCTAGTTTATAGGCTACATCCTTATCTATATTTTCTCCATAAACCCCTCTTATATCGTAAGCTTTAAAAATATCAGTCATTTTTTGCTAAATTTAATAATCTTTTATTATATTCCTCTTTTGAAATAGCCCCATTTTCAAATAATGAATCTAGTCCTGCAATATAATTTTGTTTGATTTCTGAAATAGATAAGGCTGTTTTATAAATTCTAACATCGTCTATTGAACCGATTAAACCGCTGCAACCAGCTTTTTTACCAATATATACATTTACCATATTGCTTATAGAAAGTTCACATGTTCCATTACTCTGTCTATCCACGTATTTACCATCCATATAAAACTCAGCGTAAGAAGCGCAATTTCCCCCTGATACAATCTCCCTCCTCGTGCCTGTTATATACTTCCAGCCAAAACCAGAACCATCAGGATTTTCTAAATTAGTAGGAATTCCACAACAAGTTCCTGCCCACATAAAATATACATCATCTGGAGATGAGATGGTTGTAAAAGCATATCCTGGAGACCCCCAGGCATTACAACTTCCACTTTTCGTAATTAAAGCAGTTGAATCAAGATGTGTATCCATTTTTGCCCACATTGAAATCGTAAATTCGTCATGTCCAAAATTTAAACTTGGAGAGTCTTTAATTTCGACGTAGGTTGATCCATCAAAATAAAGGCATTTTTCAGAAACACAATCCTCCCCCTCTCTCACAGTTGGAGCATGGCCCGTAATATCTCCGTGATTATAACCCCACGAGTCCCTAACATCACTATTTGTGGCAGCTGATCCTGCAGGAGTCGGCCCATCAAATGTCCATTCAGAAACTAATGAATCAAGATTTTTATTCTTAAGCCCGATAGAAAGATTTAAAACTTCCATTTTTTTCTGTTGTTCAAAAGCATCATTTGTACTAAAAAAAATGATACTTGCTAAAATTCCGATTATGGTTATAACCGCTAACATTTCTATCAAAGTAAAGGATTTTGTTTTACGATATTTCATATCAAAAATAATTATAGCAAAATACTTGACCAAATACAATAAAGTTGCTATATTTATTCATATAGATTAAAGAATTATGATTATGAATTTATACGAATTTAACTTATTAGTAACATCAAGCTTAGGAGAAGAAAAACTTCCATCTTTCTGTGAGAACTTAATTTCAGAATTTAAAAATTTTGGTGATATTAAAGGAGAAATTGATTTTAAACAAAGAAAATTAGCTTATCCTATAAATAAAGAAAGTGAAGCATGGCTCACTGTTTTCTTTTTTTCAATTATTGAAGAAGATAAAAAACTGGCATTAAATAATATTGAAAAAGTATTAAAAGAGAAAAAGGAAATTTTAAGATATTTAATACTGACTAAGAAAGAAACAAATAACAAGGTAAAAGAAAAAAGTAAAAAGAAAGACGTCCCAGAGGAAGCAAACTTAGAAAAAGTAAATCAAAAAGTAGAAGAATTATTAAAAGAAGAATAAAAAATTATGAATCTAAATAAAGTTTTCTTAATTGGTAGAATAGCATCAGACATAGAACTGCTAACCACACAATCAGGAAAAAAAGTTTGCAGAATATCTCTTGCAACAAATAGAATCTGGAAAGGACAAGACGGAAGCAAAAGAGAAGAAACTAATTTCCATAACATTGTTTTATGGGAAAGATTGGCTGAAATTGTAAATAACTATTTAACAAAAGGAAGTATTCTTTTAGTCGAGGGTAGAATACAAAACCGTTCATGGGAAGACAAAGAAGGAAAAAAAAGATATACAACTGAAATCATTGCCGAAAGCATACAACTAGGACCCAAACCTAACGCAGAAGGAGCAAACAAAACACAAAAACAAGAAAAAGTTGATGAAAAGCTCCCAGTAATTGATGAAGATGAAATTGATATTAAAGATATACCATTCTAAAGATAATATTATGAATAATTGTTATTTCTGTAAAAAAAATATAAACGAGATTGATTTTAAGGATACTAATATTCTAGAAAATTATATCTCAAGAGCAAGTAAAATTAAAGGTAAAAAGAAAACAAAGCTTTGCGCAAAACACCAAAGAAAAATTGCTCTTGCGATAAAAAGAGCAAGATTCTTAGGACTTTTACCTTACATTCCTGAATAAAAAAATGCTCCTTGAAAAAGGAGCTTTTTTTATACTTCCTTCGCTTTCCTAATAACTTCTTCTTGAATTTCTTCAAATATCTTTGGATTTTCTTTTAGAAAATTCTTTGATTGCTCTCCACCATGCCCTAATTTTACGTCACCGTAAGAAAAATGAGCTCCTGATTTTTTAACTATTTCTTCCTGAGCTGCTAGATTTAAAAGTTCTGATTCTTTTGAAATACCTTCAGCGTAATATATATCAAATTCAGCCGTTTTAAATGGTGCAGCCACTTTGTTTTTAACAACCTTTACTTTTACCCTAGAACCAACAATGCTTTCACCTTGTTTTATTTGTGCGATACGTCGCAATTCTAATCTAACAGATGCATAAAATTTTAAAGCAAGTCCTCCTGGCGTTGTTTCAGGATTACCAAACATAACACCAATTTTCATTCTCGTTTGATTTAAAAATATTACAATCGTGTTTGTTTTAGAAATAATAGAAGAAAGTTTTCGAAGTGCTTGAGACATTAATCTAGCCTGAAGACCAATCTGTTGATCACCCACTTCTCCTGCAACCTCAGCTTTTGGAACAAGTGCAGCTACTGAATCAACAACAATAACATCCACATCTTCCGATCTTACAAGTTTTTCAACAATTTGAAGAGCCTGTTCTCCTGAATCAGGCTGTGCAATTAATAAATCATCAACATTGACACCCATTTTTCTAGCATATTCAGGGTCTAAAGCATGTTCTGCATCTATAAAAGCAGCCACGCCTCCCTTCTTTTGAGCCTCAGCGATAACACTTAAAGAAAGCGTTGTTTTTCCTGTACTCTCACCTCCATATATTTCAATAATTCTTCCTCTTGGAACTCCCATGACCCCAAGAGCTAAATCAGTTGTAAGCGATCCTGTTGAAATTACATCTACATCAACTTTTCTTACGTCGCTTAATTTCATGATAGCACCCTCTCCAAAACTATCTCTAATTTCTGCAATAGCCTCCTCAAGATTTATTTTTTCCTTTTTTTCCTTTTTTTCTTTTTTAGCCATATATTTTAATTTAAATTTTTACATTAATACAATTATATATGTTATAATTACTAAAAGCAAGTTATTGTATAAAAAAACAGAGTTTCCTCTGAATTATGCATAAGCTAAATTATGATAATATAAAAGTGCATCAATCTCACTTATAATCTTCAAAATCTTTTCCTCATCATCTTGATATAATTCTAGATTCTTAAGATCCTCTTTTAAAACATTAAGAAGCGATCTTGAAGATCTTAATGCTTCAGCCTGTTCATTAGTCAATACATTATGCGAATTCAAAAAATTTCTAGCTTCGCCAATAGCCTCATTAATGGCTTCTTTTACAGTGATCGTATGCCTCCCGAACTATTGTAAAATTTACAATAAAAAAGGGCTTTTGTCAAGCCCATTTAATTAAAAACCGTTTTTCCTTGATTCTAAATGATCCCTATAGTTAGGAGTAGGTCCTAAATTGTTGGCATCGCTCACTCCCCTTCCGATATCCTTTTCTTCTCGATTAAGAACTAACCTTAAATCAGAATCTTCGCCAATTATATCTTTTATAAATGCAATTCTTTCCTCTTTGTTCATTTCTTTAAAAATCTGTCCTACTTCATTTGCTACCTCTTTTACTTTTTCTTCATCTATTTCTGACTCGCTTTTAATTGGTTGTTGTTCAAAGTTCATATTATTTAAATTTATTATTATACATTAATTATAATAAAGAATAAGGATTTTGTAAATTAAATTCCTTTAATCATCATCTCTTTTTTTAAACCATTTCCATCTACATATTA
>JAQTWS010000035.1 GCA_028689175.1 Minisyncoccota bacterium | reverse complement strand
GAGACGTTGTTGAATAAATTAACCAGCTTGATGTAGCTTTAAAAAGGTTCTTAGTTCGTCCCAGCGTCCCTGCAGATATTTTTTAAAAATAGAGTCTATTTTAAGACCTTAACATAATTTAAGGTTTTTTTATTTATAATTTATATTAATATGAAAAAAGTAAATCTACGATACGAAATTATTACAACTTTATTGCCAGTCCTATTCTTTTATATTTTCTGCTTAATAATGTTATGGTTTTTTAAACGAGAAAGTTTTTGGGATTGGCTCTTTATAGGTCTAGGCATAGTCACTGTTATAATTTCACTGGTTATACTTTTAAAAAAATTAAGCAAGAAAAGGAAGGAAGATCTAGTAAAGAACATTAATATTTTAGGATTAAAGGACGATGTTAATAATTTCATTAATAGAGCGGGAAATAATAAAGATAATTATGCGTGGAAGCATATAGATTACAGCTTTAATACTGATAAAATGAAAGTGTTTGTTAAAGTTTTAAAAGAAAAGGGTTTAAAGATTAAAAATCAAGCTGATTTAGAATATATTTTAAAGTTTTTTATAGACAACAAAGAAGAAAATATAATAAAAGGAGGATTTAGTTTTGATAAACATGAGTTTTCTTCTTTAAGCGGTATGGAATTTGAAAATTTACTTGTGAAGCTTTTTGAATCAATTGATTATATGTATGTAAAAATAATATTTGGCAAATACTATTATGATTAAAAATATTAATAAAATTATAATTCTTCCTATAATAATCTCATTTATTGCAATTCTTGTTTTTGCATGGAATGAACCTATTTCACAAATACTATCCTCGGTTTTAACATCTATAAATACATCTTCAAACAAGCAGATAAAAAATGGTGAAATAGGAGCTACTAATTTTGTAGATACAGATAATCCCAATTTTTTTGTTAATCCGAATGGTTATTCATATATAAAAGATTTAGAAATTAGTAATATCTTTAAAATGCCGACTTATACGAGTACAAATACTTTACCCGCTTGTAATGACCAGAATCAAGGTTATATGATTTTTCTTCAAGATAATTTAAAAATAATGGCATGTATTAATAATGCATAGACAGCTTTAGGAGGAGATGGTGGAAATATAATAGTTAGAGAAAATGAGACAACTTGCCCCAATGGTTATCATATATTAATCAAACATTGGACGCCAGCACATTGTGGTCCTGGTGAGAGGTGTTTTGATTGGGCTTATAGTTGTAATCATATGCCTTGCGAGTGCAGTACTTCTGCGGCATGGGGAACGGTTGCACCAGCATGTTCTTATTCACCCCATAGTGCAAGTTGTGCCAAATGTAGTTGTGTGCCTATAGCTAATTGTCAATCATTGACTTATGATGGCGTAATTTGTGAAAGAGACTAAGGATATTTATGAAACAAATATATTACAATATATACGCAAATCAGGTAGTGCTTGAGATGGGAATAAATTGACAATATTTAAAAAATTAGTTTAAATAAAAGAGCTATAGTAATTTATATTGGTAGCATTTTTATTTTAAAATATTTGATGTTTTTATATGATAATTTTAAAATCTTTAAAATAATTTAATAATTAATCAAGAGTTGTAGAAAAAAATCAATTTGTTAAAATAAAAGAGTAGATTATATATATTCCTTAATCAGAGAGCGTTTCATAGATTAATAAAATAAATACAATGAAAAGAAAAACAAAAATAATTGCTACCATAGGACCATCTTCATTAGATCAAAAGATCTTTAAAAGTATTATTGAAGAAGGAGTTGATTATGTGCGTGTTAATACAGCTTATAGCGATAAAAAACAATTTGAAATTATTTTTGATAATTTAAAAAAAATTACAAATAAAGACGTTAAAATTATTTTTGATATTAGATCGGTAGATACTTTAAAAAATATAATTGAATATAATCCTTCCTCGATCGCTCTTTCTTTTTCTGAATCGGTAGAGCAGATTAATTCTATCTTAAGCATGGCGCCTGATTGTAAAATAATATCTAAAATAGAATCCAAAAAAGGAGTTGAGAATTTCGATGAAATATTGAACGCTTCATGGGGAACAATGATCGCAAGAGGAGATTTAGGAGAAGCGGTTTCTTTAGAAAAGGTTCCGTGTTTGCAAAGAAATCTAACTAAAAAAACTATAGAGAAAAATAAGTTCTTGATCGTTGCTACAGAAATGCTTTTATCTATGACGGAAAATAAAAAGCCAACAAGGGCTGAGGTGTCTGATGTAGCTAATGCTGTTTTTGATGGTGCTTCTGCAGTTATGCTTTCTGAAGAAACTGCGATTGGAAAAAATCCAATTGAATCAGTTATATGTATGAGAAAAATTATTGAAGATGCAGAAAATTGCATTTAAAAATATATGCTATTTGGAACATTTGATTTTTTAATATTTTTTGCAATAGTTATCGTTCTTAACTGGGTGCTTAAATCACGTCCATTAATATGGCGTATTTTCTTATTCATAGTAAGTGTCTATTTTTATGCCTTAATTGATGTTAAGTTTGTTGGTCTTTTGGCTACAGCTTCTATTTTAACATTTTTATTAGGATTAATTATTGAAAAAAAGGAAACAGCTTTATCGAAATTAGCATTTGCAGCAGGAATTGTTTTGAATTTGGGAATGCTTTTTATTTTTAAATATTATGATTTTTTCCGTGTAACTGCTGAGTCTTTTTTTACATCAATTAATTTGAGTTCATCTCTTCCTTATTGGGAGATTATTTTCCCTATTGGTATTTCATTTTATTCTTTTAGAATGATATCCTATTTATTTGATTTAAAAAGAGGTAAATATAGGGCAGAAACATCTATCTTAGATTTTTCTATTTATTCTTTTTTCTTTCCTTACTTATTAGCAGGACCAATCACAAGGGCAAATGAATTTCTTCCACAACTTAAAAATGGGGGAGCAAAAACTATTAACAAACTAGAGGAAGCTGCAACATTATTTTTTATTGGTTTATTTAAAAAAATAGTGCTTTCTAGTTGGTTATCTGCTACTTTAGTAGATGAGGTTTTTGCAGTTCCCGAACAGTTCTCAGCTTTAGCGGTATTTTTGGCTGTTATTGGTTATACTCTTGTAATTTATTGTGATTTTTCAGGATATAGCGATATGGCTATTGCTTGCGCTAGATTTTTAGGTTTTGAATTATCGCCTAACTTTTTATTCCCATACAAGGCAAAGTCTATTACTGATTTTTGGCGCTGTTGGCATATTAGTTTTTATATGTGGATGCGTGATTATTTATATATTCCGCTTGGAGGAAACAGAGTAAGTAAATTGCGTAGCTATCTTAATGTTTTAATTGTTTTTATAGCTTCTGGTTTATGGCATGGAGCTGCTGGACATTATTTGATTTGGGGTTTATGGCATGGCATTGGATTGACCATCCACCGTATTTGGAATACTGTTTTAAGTGATAATAATTTTTTTAAAAAAGTTTTTGGGGGAGTTTTAGGATGGCTTACAACTTTTACTTTTGTTGCTTTTGGATGGATTTTCTTTAGAGCAGAAAACATGGAACGTGCTATGGCGGTTATTAAAGGATTGGGACAATTCGATAAAGTAAGCGTAACGTCATTTTCAGTTATTTTGATAACCATATTAATTACATTTTTTATTTTATTTGAACAAAAAATTATGGAGCTTATAAATAAGATTCAATTAGTTATGCCTAGTTTTGTCTGGATATTATTTTGGGTTGGTATAGGTTTAATTATTTACAGGTTTGCGCCAAGCACAGTTCCTCCTTTTATATACTTTTCATTTTAAAAAATATGAACACAGTTAAAAAAACAATATTTTTAATGATTCTTTTGGCAATAGTTATTCCTGTTGCTTATTCTAGTAAGTTAATTTCTTGGATATCACCAAGAGATTTAAATCCGGCTAACATTTTTCAAACTGCGGGAATTAGTGTGGCCAATTTTGTTATTTCTCTTAATAAAAATGGAGAGATAATTATACCTGATCCAGATATAAAAGAAATACCAGATAATCAAGTAATTTTTAAGGCTCCTTTAAAACCTTACCGTATTTTAAT
This sequence comes from Minisyncoccota bacterium, assembly GCA_028689175.1. Lineage (GTDB taxonomy): Bacteria > Patescibacteriota > Minisyncoccia > Minisyncoccales > Minisyncoccaceae > JAAZMU01. Next base: position 1,853 of record JAQTWS010000035.1, on the reverse strand, counting down.
TATGGGGGATTCGCTTGTTGCGGTTTCCGGAGGGTTTGGAGACATTTTAGAACAAAAATTAATTAATTTGAATGATTTGGAAGTATTAAGAAGGGGCAAGGTTTCAAGCGGCATGTCTCGTCCTGACTATTTCGATTGGAAAAAGGAATCTGCAAGTTTAATTGATTCATTTAGTCCAAATATCGCGATTGCTATGATGGGAACAAATGATGCTCAGTCATTTGAGATTATTAAAGATGGAGTTAAAAAAGTTTTAGTTTATGGTACTCCTGAATGGGATACCGAATATACTAATCGTTTAAAAGTATTTAACAAGCAACTTACTAGTAATAATATTAAAGTTTATTGGATTGGTCTTCCTGCTATGAGAGATGAGGGATATGCTAAAAAGATTCGTCATGTTAACGAATTAAATGAATCAGCTGCAAAAGAAAATGATCAGGTGACTTATCTTTCAGCAGAGAAGTTAATGGCGGTTAATGGAGAAGAGATTTACCAAGCTTTTATGCCTGACGACAAGGGTGTTATGCATGCGACAAGAATAGCAGACGGAATCCATTTAACTCGGTTTGGAGGGACGATTTTAGTAAATAAAGTGATAGAGGAATTAAATAAAGACCTTGATTTAGAAGATTAATAAATATATAAATATGAATACAGGAATAAAAATAATTATATCAATAATAATTTTAGCAACTCTTGCTGTTATTATAGGTTTACCAAAGAATGAGGTTGAAAATAATCAAAACACGATTAATGATACTTCTCGTACCGTGGTTAAAAATAATGAATCATATCAAAAAATAGAAAAACCTTACCGTATTTTAATTATGGGGGATTCGCTTGTTGCGGTTTCCGGAGGGTTTGGAGACATTTTAGAACAAAAATTAATTAATTTGAATGATTTGGAAGTATTAAGAAGGGGCAAGGTTTCAAGCGGCATGTCTCGTCCTGACTATTTCGATTGGAAAAAGGAATCTGCAAGTTTAATTGATTCATTTAGTCCAAATATCGCGATTGCTATGATGGGAACAAATGATGCTCAGTCATTTGAGATTATTAAAGATGGAGTTAAAAAAGTTTTAGTTTATGGTACTCCTGAATGGGATACCGAATATACTAATCGTTTAAAAGTATTTAACAAGCAACTTACTAGTAATAATATTAAAGTTTATTGGATTGGTCTTCCTGCTATGAGAGATGAGGGATATGCTAAAAAGATTCGTCATGTTAACGAATTAAATGAATCAGCTGCAAAAGAAAATGATCAGGTGACTTATCTTTCAGCAGAGAAGTTAATGGCGGTTAATGGCGAGATTTACAAGGCTACTATGCCAGACAGTAAAGGTGTTATGCATAATACTAGACTTGACGATGGAATACATTTAACAACATTTGGAGCTACTTACTTAGTAGAAAAAATAATTAATGAATTAAATAAAGATCTTGATTTATGAATACTATTATTTATTCTTTAATGAGTGTATTTACAATAAGCTTAATTTCTTTTATTGGAGTTTTTGCTTTTTTAATAAAAGAAAATATATTAAAAAAGATTATAGCATATCTTGTTAGTTTTTCTATTGGAACTATGCTTGGTGCAGCTTTTTTGCATTTAATTCCAGAAGCTCTAAAAAATGAAACGAATGCTTTAATCTATGTAGTAATCGGTTTTTTATTTTCCTTTATTTTAGAAAAGTTTATAAAATGGAGGCATTGTCACAATCCAAATCATTTTTATGAAAAAATTCATTCTTTTGCATACATTAATTTAATAGGAGATTTTGTGCATAATTTTATTGATGGAGTAACTATTGCTGCAAGTTATGTTGTTAGTATTCCTCTTGGGGTAT
>JAQTWS010000034.1 GCA_028689175.1 Minisyncoccota bacterium | reverse complement strand
GAAAATGAAATATTTAAAGCCTTTTTTACTACAAAAAAGAATGGTACTGGCGTGGGACTGTCACTTGTTAAAAATATTGTTGAAAAAGATTTTAATGGAGAAATTAATTTTAAAAACAACGAAAATCAAGGCACTACTTTTATAATTAAATTTAAAAAATGTGATCAATCAACTTCTTAAAAATCAAAATACTAATGGTTCTTTTAATGATTCTCTTCTTTTAACGGGCTTAATACTTTCATGCTTAGGAGATGAAGCTTCTCTAATTAAAGATAAAGCGCTCAAATGGCTTTTATCTAAAAAAGATGATAATTGGATGTTTGATAATAATTTGGGAATAAATTTTATTGTTTTGTCAGCCATTTTTAAATGTAATCCGTCTATTATTGATGGGATTGCATTAGCCAAAATACTTGAAATTTTAATCTCTTACGAAATTAAAGAAGGTGGTCCTTACACAAACGATTTAGGGATAAATGCTGCCATCGGTTACTTCCTTTCTCTTCAAGAAGTTGATTTGCCTAACCTTGAAGATTTAATAACTAAACACATCAATCAAAAAGACTTTAAATCAGAATTGTTTGAAAATAAATATTTGACTATATATTTAATATCCAAATTTATAAAAAATAAACAATTACTTATTAATTATTTAAAAAAAGAAAAACCAGAACATAATATTTTAAACAATGCTTTGATATTAAGTTCTTTTGCAGACTTAGGATGTGATATAGAAAAAAATTTAAAAATAAAAGAAGGACAAGATAATGATTCCCTTTTAAGTATGGCTTTGCTGCTTAAGCTAAATCAAAAAGAGAGAAAAGAAAGTCTTTTTAATAAAAAGGAAGAGCGTGTAATTAATAAAATTTTAGAATTGGCTAAACAAAGATTTAGTGATTTGGGGGAAGAAATGGCAGATATTGCATTTAATGAAATAGTAAAAACTATAAAAAGGAACAAGGATAAGCAAATGTCCCTAATGCCTCATTATACGAAAGAAGCTCTAGGCAAAAAAGGGCTAAAAATATCAGATAAAACAGTAGTAGAAATGGGGCTTGCTAACATATTTTTCTGGACAGCTTTTATTATATACGACGATTTCTGGGATGAAGACGAGGCTCAGGATCCTAAAATACTGCCTACAGCGAACTTATTCGCTCGCCATTATGTTGATTATTTTTCTTCGCTGCCTAAATTTAATAAATTTTTTCATAATTTAATGGATAAATTGGATGCAGCAAATACATGGGAAACAATGCACTGCCGTGCTCGAATTGAAAAATCTAAATTAATAATACCTAAAAAATTACCTCAATATGATAATTACGAATTAAAATTTCATCCTTCGTCTGGACATATTTTAAGCTCTGTGGCAATGTTTTATTCTTTGGGATATGGTGAGAATTCAAAAGAAGTTAAAAACTTGATTTCTTATTTTAAAAATTATTTAATTGCAATGCAGATAAATGATGATGTCCATGATTTTGAAGAAGATTTAAAACGGGGACATTTAAGCACCACCATTGTTATGCTTCTTGAAGATTTGGAACCTAATCAGATGCAAATTGATTTAATAAATGATTTAGAAAAACTTAAACGCATGTTTTGGTTTAAAACTGTGATTAAGGCTTCTGAAAAAGCTATTTATCATACAGAAAAAGCAAGGGAAGCGTTAAAAAATATTGGCATAATAGAAAATTTTGCTCCATTAGAACATTATATCGATATAACAGAAAATGTTGCCAAAAGGACTTTAGAGGAACAAAGCAAAAGTGTACATTTTTTAAATAACTTTACTTTTTCTTCAAAGAATCTTTAATAAAAATTGAACTCCAAGAGTATAAAATGTATGTATTACTATAATTATATATATTATGTTAAAAGAATATCGTTGCGAATATTGCAATAAACTTTTCTTTAAGGGAGATATTAAAGAGGCTACAATTGAAGTAAAATGCAGATATTGCAAAAATATTAATTTAATTAAAACTGTTATATTGTTAAATGACAACCAAGCTTCTTATAAACGCTCTTGAGAAGTAACTATAATGTGATTATTTTCAATCTCTAAATTCGAAAAAAAGCCTTTTTCGCTTCGCCATTCATTTGAAAATCCCCAACCGTTCCATTTCCAAACTGCAACATAATTCCAATCATCAAAATAACTTCCCTCAATGACAATTAGATCATTTTTTTCATCACCATCAATGTCAATAATTTTGAATTCAAGATTGGGAGCGCTTAAATTTGAAGATCCCCAGACTTGTTTTATTTCATCTTTTTCAAAATTTAGAATAAAAAAATGATTCTTAACACTCATATCGTTTTCTTTTATCCAAAAAGGTTTTGATGAACCGAAATTTCCAGACTTCCAAAGCGATAAATTTACATCAATAACACCATCATTGTTTGAATCGGCGAGAACAAAATCATCTATATACCAATCGCTCGGCGATTGCCAAACTGTTTTTGAATTTTCTTTAATTTTAAGGTGCCCATCTTCTAAGAAATAGGATTCTTTAATTAAATTATCATTTAAATCGGCTTCTTTTTGCTTAAGGCTTGGCGCATTCTTATGAATCGCTTTTCTTGATTCCTTTTTAAAGGCACCTTCATTCCAGAAATAAATATCTTGATTTATTAATAGAACTTCCTCTTTTGATTGAGGAAGTTCTTCTTTTCTATAATTACTAATAAGAAAAATAATGATCAAGATGAAAATTATGTATAATATTTTCTTTATATTCATTTTGCAATAAATGCATCAGTCCATTCTGGTAATTGCGGAGCCTTGCCAGAATTTAGCATTTCTCTCCACTTTTTATCAGTTAGCCTATCTGACATAGGCCATTCAAATTCATAATAAGAATAGACTCCACCCTTAGCAATCCTTAATTTGCCGTCGATAGGAACCGCGACGTAAATGCTAAAAATTTTGCCAGTACCTTCTTCTAATACTTCTCCATTTGGATCAGTTGCAATATCAGCAATAATTGCAGCTGGGTTATCATCTAAATAACTCATTGGACTTACTAATCCCATGTCATCCTTATTAACTTCGTACCAAAAATGTTCTAATTGACCGCCGTAGGAACGAATAAGTTCGTATTCAGCGTCAGTTAATTTTTCATCATTTAGTTCTTTTTCAGAAATAGCTTTAAGAGATATTACTAATTTTTCCATTTTACTCAAATTATCTTTCATGCTTGGTGTTAATAGTCCGCGAGTTTCTAAACCTTCATTTGTCATTTTTAAAAGCGAAGCTAGTCTTGCATAAACATAAGGATTTGGCTCAACATATCCACGGTCGTCCTTGTTTTCTTCAAAACCGCCTCCACCCATTTCAGCATAAACTTGCTTTGCATAAAGAATTGTATCATGTTTTAATTCAGTAAAACTTCCTAAAAATGTATTAATATCCTTTCTCATCCAGGCGAGATTTTGCATAAAAATGGGATAGCCTTCTTTTTTGACATCAAGAAGAGGGCTAAGTTGATAAAGCCAACCCCAGTATAAATTTTGTGTCCAATTCTCTATTGGCAAGTTAGAAATATGAGATTGTATTTTAGACATATTATCAGAATAACAAGCATATTGAGTTTCGCCTTGATTATTTAAAATGTTTAAGGCCTCGGCAGAGCCCATGGCGGAAGGAATATCTAATGCTTTAGGGAGCATTCTTCCTTCAGAAAAAATAGGACCTGTGCAAGGCTCCCCTTTCGGCCCAACCTCTCTTACAATTAGTCGCTGAAAAATAGCAGCATCAATTGTAAAACGCTGACCCATGAATCTAAATCCTTTAGTTTCTGCCTCCCTATCAGTATCAATTTCTGCATTAAAAATTGGCATTGAGTTTATTTGTGGAGCTTCGAGCGTTCTTGTCGCATCAACAAAAGAATCAAATGCGTTTTCATTAACTATTAAGGATTGAAGAGTTGTGTCTTCATAAATCTGATCAATTAAATTTTTGAATTCGTAATAGCTAATATCATCGCTTTTACCAACAAAAAAGTTTATTGGTTCATAAATTTTATTAAAAATCTCTTTATTAATATCGCTATCAAGAGCAAGGGTAATAAGCATGGCTGATCTTATCTTATCCTCCTCTTTTATTTTAAAGGTAAGACGTCCATACCACATCATTGACTTAAAATATGCTTTTAATTCCTCTGTTTTGTCATAATGTCCGCGAGGAATATATTGTGAATAATCCTCACGCAAACCCATGACAGGAGAATCTCCAAGACCTTGATGGGCTTCTATAAGAGCTAATTCTTGATTAACTTTGTTTTTAACAATTAATGGAATATCTATTGAAGAATCCAAAAGCTTGCTTCCGACAGCAAAAAATCCGATATTTGTTTTGGCAGCATTTTCCCACTCAGTTCCTATCAGGCTATTATATTGGCTTAACGATTGAGAAAGCATATTATGATTAAGATTTTTTAGTTCTTTTATTAACTTTTGCTCTTCCAGTTGCTTAAGCAAATGATCAAACATTAAGTGATAATTGTGAAGAATTGAATCTGTGGTAATGAAATTAGGAATTTGCATATAACGATTTGATTCGTAAAGTGAAAAAAATTCATTATCATGTCCAGGTATGACTACAAAAGCATTTTTTTCAAGCATTCTTTTTGCTTCTTCTGAAAGAAATTTTAAATCGTTTGCATTTGTAATGTTACTTAGATTTTTATTTATTGAATATTCTGGAACTCTTGGACTCACATTGACAGAAATCTCTTCATAGGTTGCAAACCTCGAAGCAAAAGCAGTAGGAATAGATGGTTCATAAATATTCTCAGATGTTTTATCTATTATTTCTTGCTTTTCTTTTGGCAAAAAATAATAAAATGCGAAAAATAGGACAGCGATTCCTAAGATAATGCATATTGTGCAATTTTTATTATTCATGTTTTTAAAATTAATGGTAATAAATATATAATACCATATAGTTATTTAGAGCGGAAGAGGTGGGATTTGAACCCACGGTGCCTATTAAGCACACAGACTTTCCAGGTCTGCCTGTTAAACCGGACTCCAGCACCCTTCCCTATATCTGCCTTAAAGCATTTACCCTTTCCTCAACAGGAGGATGGGTCATAAACAATTTATCATAAAAACTTACTTTCTTTTTAGAAGGAGATGAGATGTACAAATGAGAAGTTGCACTATTGATTTTACTCAATGGAGTTTTATCAGTTGATATTTTAATAAGAGCGGAGGCAAGAGCTTCTGGGTCTCTTGTTAAAAGAGAACCTGCTGCATCTGCTCTAAATTCTTGCTTTCTTGATATCGCCAATTTGATTATCGTGGCCGCTAAAGGAGCTAGAATCATACTAATTATAGCTAAAATCAGAAATAAAGGATTTTTATTATCACTATTTGAATTGCTTAAATAAAGAGATCTCATAAAAATGTCTGACAAAAGCGCGACAATACCAACAAGCACTACTATAGTAGATCCAACTAATATATCTTTGCTTTTAATATGAGCTATTTCATGAGCTAATACGGCTTCAAGCTCTCTTTTGTCTAATTTTTCTAAAAGCCCCCTTGTTACAGCGACTACTGCGTGTTTTTCATCTCTTCCAGTTGCAAAAGCGTTTGGTTGCCATTCGTCTATTATATATATTTTAGGAATTGGCATGCCGGCAGTAATTGCTAAATTTTCTACAATTCTATAAAGTTCAGGATTACTGTTTTTCTGTATTTCATGAGCTTGAGACATGGTTAATATAACCTTGTCTGAATTGTAATAGCTTGTAAATGACATTAATATGCTGAAGCCTACGGCAAAATACAAAACAAAGGTCTCATTAAAAACATATGAGAATATCCATCCTATAAAGATTACAAAAATTAGAAAGAAAAATATTAAGAAAAATGCTTTTCTATTATTTGAATTAATTTGATCGTATAATGTCGCCATTAGAATTTAACTTGAACTGGTTCTTTTTCTTCTTTATTTTCAATTTCAAACAAGTCCATTTTTTTAAAATTAAACATAGAAGCTATTACATTTGAAGGAAAAGATTCTACTTTAATATTTAGATCCCTTACATTTCCATTGTAAAACCTTCTTGCTGCCTGAATTTTATCTTCTGTGTCTGT
>JAQTWS010000033.1 GCA_028689175.1 Minisyncoccota bacterium | reverse complement strand
TAGATAAAGATATTAAAAAAGTAGAACGATTGCTTAACAATCGTCCTAGAAAAAGATTAAATTACTTAACGCCCAAAGAGGTATTCAATTCTTTTTAGTTTTTTCGCACTTTGGATTAGAATTTAAGAACTTCAGACAATTCAATTAGAGAATTATCTCTTTTTAATATTTCTTCGATATCAAAATATTCTCTACTCACATTAATAACGTCTTCCAGTTTTATAACTTCGTAAATTTCATCAATATTAACATTTTCATAAGCTAAAGTTTTAGCCTCAAGATCCTCTTTTAATGTATTAATCACTTTTTGAATATCACTTTCTATCGAGTCAAATTCTTTTTTCACTGCCCTATGATGCATTTTAATATTTTCTATGGAAGAAGTCGAAAGAATTTGATTATACGTATTACCAGTTTTTCCTAATCGTAAAATAGGATTCTGAAAATTATTATCATGCCTCACCTTATTCATAGTTTCTGAAATCTTATCTTCTACGACATCCAAAGCTTCTTTCTTGTCCGATAAAACCAAAACTGACTTGTTGTGCAAAATGGCATCAAAAACAATAGCAGTGATTGTATGGCTTTTTCCGGTTCCGGGTGGTCCTTCTACTGTTATATATTTACAATCGTTTTTATTTAAGGCAGACAGTATTCTTCTTTGCTCACTATTTAAGGGGATAGGTGCGTTGAAAACAAGTTTGTCTTTAGAGCTAAGACCATCCCACTCATTATAAATTTCCGCATCAAATGTTTTTGGTTCCGTATGAATAAAATCATTAATCAGATTATTAAAAGCAACACCTAAAACGCTGTCATCCCCCTGAGACAACAACTGAAGAATATCTTCATAATCATTTACTAAAGCCTCATCAGACTTATCAAATAAACAAATATAGCAAGTATTAGAAACTGAACATGTTATGCTTTTAGCTTTTTGTATTTTATCATCATTTAAATCAATGTTTTTATCTAATCCAAAAAAATTATTAATTTCATTAATTACTGATTGTAAAAAGCTAAGGAGATCATTGGCATGATCTGCAAGGTAAATTATTCTTTCTGAAATTAAATCAAGTCCTCCCTTTTTTGAATTATCTTTATTATACTCTTGAACAATATATTCCAAAGCTTTTTTATTGATATAAATTTGCGAATCGAAATCAATGGTAAAACTGTTATTATTTTTTCTAACATCAAAAGGAATATAAAAGATAGGATATTTAATCTTGTTAAACGTAATATCACAGAAATATAAGTAAAACTCTTTTTTGTCTAAAATATTCTTATTTTTCTCAATATCGAATATCTCTAAAAATAAATCATTAAACTTAAAATTTTCAAAAAATTCTGTTAAAATAAAATTAACATCATTTAAAGTAAAAGTGTCTTCTAGTTCTTTAACAAAATTTATTTTATTATTATTTACTAAAGATTTAAACAAATCCAAAACCTTTTGCTTTATTAATTCTAAGAGAATATTTGATAAATCCTCTCCCATCGCGTAAATTTCATTTTCGTCACTGATTTCTAAAGATATCAAAGATTTCTCGATTTTTTTTATAAATAAATTAACTAAGTCCTCTTTTATAATTAAAAAAATATTCTCTAATAGTATATTGGAACCCGTTTCGTATTCGTCTTTATAAGTAATTGATAAATCCTTTATCTCTTCTGATATTTTCTTCACTACTCTTTTAATGTCTTGTTTTGATATTTTTGATATTTTTTCATTTACTAATGATAGTAACCCTTCAGGCATATCAGACTTGTAAACTCCTTTTTTGATTTCATTAATAGAATGTAGATTGAACGAATGACTTATTTCTTTCCAAATTAAGTTATTAAATTTTTTATATTTATCTAAGTTCAAACCAATTAATAAACCGTCTTCGCTTTTTAACTTAATGCTTCTTTTTGGATTTTTTCTTTTATGAAAATCTGTTTCCAAAAATTCCATAAAATATTTAGCTATACTTTTTACAAAAATCGTATTTTTATTTTTAACTTCTTTGGACATAAAATATAATCTACTGGTTTATAATATAAGAAATTATTGCACAAGGAACATCATAATCATCTAATCCTAAAATGTATGGTTTTTCTCTTCCCTCCTTGGCTAGAAACAATCCATCTCTTGAAAGATCAAAAGAATAAATTTTAGTGTAGGGAAAAACAAAATTCTTTCTGTTCCCCTTGAATCCGACTCTTTGGTTTGTTAGCCAAAAAATGCCTGAATCTTCAGAAACTAAATATTCATTTGAAGATGTTGAATACCCTAAAGAACCGACTCTATATCTAACACCCTTCATTATTTTAATCGAAGCCGTTGGTCCGCCATAACTTACCCTATTAGTAACTCTTTTATATTTCTTTATAGTTGCTGGGCACCCCCAGTGCAACACTTCATCTTTTTTAAAAATGACATCAACATCATGCTCTTTAATCTCTGGAAGTTTCCCTTTTTCTATTAGCCCCAATGTATAATATTTATTAAATGCTTTTTGATTAAAATTAAAATCGTCTTTTGATAACCCAAAATAATTCATTATATCTTCAAGGGAATTCTTTTCTTCTTCTGTAATAATTTTATCCCCAATGATACTATCCCAAGCCAATTCACAAGCCTTTTTATGAATGCCTCCTAATTCTTCTCTTCTTAACTCATTACTTTCTATGAACTTAGCAAGTTTGTTTTTTTGTTCGTCATTCAATTTTCCTCCTTTTACAAACCCTCTGAGAAGATTGGCATATTCGCTTTTTTTCTTTTGTTTTTCTAAATATCTTTTTATGTAATTTATCATATTATTAAAAATAAAAACACCTTAAATCATAAGGTGCTTCCATCCTGATTATTACCAATAAAATGTTTACTTCTTGAGTCATTCTTAAATAAAATAAATAGCCAATTAGCCATAATATTATTATCAGAATAATAACATATTTTCTTATAAATATCTAGATAGATTCTATCTCCCGTCTTTCATAGAAAACGACCCTCCCCAAAACTCTTTATTCTCAACTTTGCATTTAGATATAGCAGGATTACCCGTCGTCACTACTTCAAAAGTAGATGTTTGACCAGCTAATATTGGGTCATACTCTATTAATGCACTATCTGATTTTACAAATGTGCCGTCTTCTGTGTACGCGCTTCCCACGGCTTCTACATTTTCTAATGATTTTCCACTAATATTTTTAACTTCTCCTGTTATGTAAAAATACCCGTATTCCTTATAACAATTCATGCTTATTAACTCTAAATCATACTGCTTTTCTTTGCTTACGTTAGAAGATGAAGAGTTCTCACTTGCCTCATTAGATACATCAGAAAATATAGACAATGAAACAATTACTATAAAGATGAGAAATAATGCTATTGATCCGAAAATTATTCCTAATATTTTTAATGCTTTGTTCATAATTTTATTTTTTATTACTTATAATTATTAAAAAAATTTTTATCTCTAGTACATGCTTCAATGAAAGCATATAAATTCATGATTCCTACTCCGCCTAAAAGCAAAAAGCCCACTCCTACTATTGCTGTTATTATTCCAACAATAAATAGAATGCAGGCTATCCAAAACTTTGTTTTGTCTACATGATAGGTATAAAGCCATCCCCAAAACCCAAAAAAGAAGGTTAAAAGAATGGCCGATGTCTTATCTTTCTTTTTAACGATAGTATTACTTGATACGTCTTTTGTCATACTTTTTATTATTTATTATTTATCTTCTTTCCCCGTAATTTACTTATACAAAAAGCCCACCACGGGCAATGGCAAAGCCATTCATACCAGTTTCCTGATATGGCGTATCAAGCAATCCCATGATGGGTTCTTCATGCTTGATACGTCTTTTTTCACCATGCCTCTAATAAAAATTAGAAGTTTAGGCTAATTTTATTAAATTGTACGTATATATTATCACAAAAATTTTAATCTGCATAGATAGATTTCAGACTAAAAAACCCATTCTATGGGGGACTAAATACTCTTATCGCTAAAAAATAATACTAATTAAAATTATAATTCATTAAAGATGGACTAGAATAAATAGCAACACAAGATAAATCATTTTTATAAATTAGATTATCCCCAGAACCACCTCTTAAATATTGCTCGGATACCCTATTTAAATACTGTGCAGAAAATTCTTTATCATTGAGATTTAATATCTTAGGATTATATTTATCTTGAATACGCTTAATTTCATCGTCTTCGACAAACCTCTTTATTTGCATTTGACTTATTTTAAAAGTAGGTACTATTAATATTGGCTTACTATCTTCTTGTTCTTTATTACTTGGAACCAAAACATATAAAACTAAATAATTTTCAACGAGTTTCCATTCAACTCCCAAAATTTTATCGGAATTTTCAAAAACTCCAAATTCATAAGCATCTAAGAAATTACTAAAACGATTTGTTTTTCTATGAAAAAATATTGAATCAGTACCATTTGGATGTGGCAATATATCAACAAGCCTAGATACTTTAATATCTTCATCCTTTTCTTCTCCCAACAACAAGTCTCCCTTAAAATCGTTTTGGATCCATTCAATAATTTTTGATTCATTAAAAATAATCTCTAAAGAAATGATGTTTTGTACTTTTTTATTTTTAAACATATCAGATGTTATTTTTAACGCGCCTCGTAAGGCGCTCAAAGTGGCTGTGGGACTAGGATTCGAACCTAGATTAATGGGACCAAAACCCATCGTCCTACCATTAGACGATCCCACAATATTTATTTTCAATGAACACATCTTAATGTATTTTAATAAAAAAATCAACTTTTCTTTGCCTGATAGAAATAATCCACTAAAGCTAATTCAAATGGAAGCTGAGCAATAGAAGAAAACTTTCTTTTGTTCTCTGCTTCTAAAAGTAAATTTAAAATTAATTTCAAATCCTCTCCTTTAAATCTTTCTGATTGGCTCACCATTTTGTCTTTTGTTTCTTTTGTCTCGCCAACAACAATATCATCAATTAAATCTTTATTAATTTTTAAAATTAAAAGTTTCCTTAAAAAATTAATAATAGTTTTACTAAACTCTTCAATATTCAACCCCCTTTCAATATTCTCGTTTAAATATTTAATTGCGTGAGGAATATTTTTATCGATTAAAAATTCTGTAAAATCGAAAGCTAGACTTAAATCAACAAGTCCAAGCATGTCCTGAATATCTCCAACCTTTATTTCTTTTTTAGAAACAAAGTTTAAAATCTGATCAAATATTCCTTCTGCGTCTCTAAGCGCTCCATCAGCTGAAGCAGCAATTAATTCTAAAGCCTCTTTTTCTATTATCACACCTTCTTTTTTAGCAATCTCCTCTAATTTAGAAACAATTTCCTTAATTGTTAGCTTATAAAAATCAAATCTTTGACATCTTGAAGAAATGGTTGAAATCATTTTATGAGCCTCTGTTGTGGCTAGTATAAAAACAACATATTCTGGCGGCTCTTCTAGTATTTTCAAAAGTGCATTGGCTGCATCTTTTGATAACTGATGGGCCTCGTCTAAAATTAAGACCTTATACTTTAATAAATTTGGCTTATACCTTATAGAATCTCTTAATGATCTAATATCATCTATTCCCCTATTTGATGCTGCATCTATTTCAATTATATCAATAGCGCTTCCCTTATTAATTTCTTGACATGCGATACATTCATTACAAGGTTCAAATCCTTTTCTGTTCTGACAATTTATAGCTTTAGCAAAAAGACGCGCCATACTAGTTTTTCCAGTTCCTCTATGTCCAGAGAATAAATAAGCATGAGCAATTTTGTTTTGTTCAATTTCGTTAATCAAAGTCTGAATTACATGGTTTTGCGCTGTAAAATCTTTAAATTGTTGTGGTCTGTATTTTCTATATAAAACTTGATTCATGGTAAGCTTATTCTACTATTTAAAAAAGTAAAAATCAATAATAAAAAAAAGGTATAGGACGTTTGGAGGAATTGATGTTGCTGACCTACACCCTTTATAAAAATAGGGCTAGTTTAAGCTTAACATAAAAACAAGATTTGACAAAATAAAAATAAGATATATTATTATAATAATGAATTTCAAAACCAATACAGTTTGTTGTTACTGTTTTAACTCTTAACCAAAGGGGTTGGTTTTTATATAATAAACTTAATAATAACAACCTCTTT
>JAQTWS010000032.1 GCA_028689175.1 Minisyncoccota bacterium | reverse complement strand
GCCCAAGTGGGTTTCTTACCTCAATTGCCATGACAATCAAAGAAACAGAATCCCCAGAAAAAAGCGTTCAGAAAACTTTTAAAGAGCGAGGCAAGGTAAGTATACTATATCTATATTTTAAATCAAGTTTTACAATAATAAAACCCCCATAATAAATGAGGGTTTTAACATTAGTAATCCTCTTCCATGGAAGTCTCTCCCTCAAAAACATCTTCTTCGTCAGACATCGCATCTTCCTTAGTTTGATGAATTACTCCATCACGATGTTCTGGCGGAGAATATATAGTATAAAGTTTTAATTTTTCTTCGGCAGATGAGTTTATAATGTTGTGCTTAACCCCCGCTGGAATTACAACACTTGAACCATCCATAATTTCGTACTCCTCTCCGTTTAAAATTGCCTTACCATTCCCCTTTTCTATTCTAATAAATTGATCCACATCATCATGCATTTCTTCTCCGATTTCTTCGTTTGGCTCGAGAGACATTAGCACGAGCTGCATGTTTTTAGCTGTAAAAATAACTTTACGAAAATTTTCATTTTCTAAAGTATCTTTTTCTATGTTTGTTATGTGACCTTTCATAATTTTAAAATTTTATTATTATAATTTAACCGACCTTTTAAATTAATTATACCATTTTACAATAACGTGTGTCAAAAATTATTTTTTTAAAAAAATATTTTCTTTATTCGAATAAAAAACAATGTTACCATGAGTATCTGTTCTTAATGTTTTGATATTATTATCTTGGAGCAAGTTTAAAACCTCTTCTGCTGGATGTCCATAATTATTTTTACCTACAGAAATTATAGCACAACTTGGATAAACAGCTTTCACAAATTCTTCGCTTGTAGAATATTTTGATCCATGATGCCCTACTTTTAAAATACTACTTTTGAGATTAAATTTTTCAATTAAATCGTCTTCAAAATTAGAAGGCAAATCTCCTGTTAATAAAAATTTTGAATTTCCATGAATTAATTTAAAAACAATGGATGTAGCATTTGAATCTTTTATAGTATTAACATCCTTAATCGGATTATATATTTGAAGTTCTATATCTCCTGCCCAAATTTTATCAAAAGCATCAACTGTTACTACTTTTTTATTAGCTAATAACTCATTAAGTTCGTAAAATAAATTTGAATCACTAGGGGCACCAGTCCATACAAATACATCTACATCATAAATTTTAAGAACACTTATAAGTCCTCCTAAATGATCTTTATCCGTATGGGTTAATATAACCATGTCTATACTCTTGTCAAAAGGATTCATAAACTTTTCTAAATTATTTAAAACAGAATTATTAGGCCCTCCATCAACTAAAATTTGATGCCCTTGACTTGTTTCAATAAAAATAGAATCCCCTTGTCCGATATCAAAAAAGATAACTTTTAAATTATTATCTTTTTTAAAAATAAGGCTGTAGGCAATTATATTGCACAAAATCAAAATTAATAAAATAAGGGCTACTTTTTTATTCATAAATTATACCACCACCAATGAGTTTTTTATTTTTATAAAATGCAATAGATTGTCCGCTTGTGGGAGCGCTCTGAGCTTGCTTAAAAACTGCTTTATTCTTATAAACAATACAAGGATATTCTTTTGCTCTATATCTAATTTTAGCGCTAGCTAAAATAGGAAAATCTGTTTCAATAAACCAATTTGCATTTTTAAATTTTACTTCTTTTTTTAAAAGCAATTCTTTATTTTTAGTAACGTATAGGATATTCTTTTTAATATCTTTTTTATAAACAAAAAATGGTCCTTGGGGTAAATCCAATCCCTTTCTTTGCCCTATTGTATAAAACCACACTCCTTCGTGTTCTCCTAAAACATTTTTATTTTCATCAATGATTTTTCCTTTTTTAGGCTTTATTCTATCTTTTAAAAAATTGTAAATATCACCTTCAATAAAACAAATTTCCTGAGATTCTTTCGATGTATCAATTTGTTCTTTTTTTATTATTTTTTTTATCTCTTCTTTTTTAAAGTTTCCGAGTGGAAATAGGGAATTTTTTATTTGTTCTTTTGAGAGACTCCATAAAAAATAGGATTGATCTTTTGTTTCATCTTTTGCTTTATACAAAAAACCTCCTCTTTTTTTAACATAATGTCCGGTAGCTATAAATTGAGCTCCTCTTTTTTTTGCTTCCTTGAAAAATAAATTAAACTTAATATCTTTGTTGCAACACACGCAGGGATTTGGGGTAATTCCTTTTTTTAAATCTTCTACAAATTGGTCTATTATTTGGTTTTTAAATTCTTTTCTAAAATCAAATATTAAAAAAGGTATATTAAAAAATTTAGCGATTACTTCTGCTTTTTTTTCACTTTCTTTTGAAAAATAGGTATCAGACAACCGCATAAAAACGCCGGTTACATCATATCTTTTTTTAATTAGAATTTTAACCGCCATTGTTGAATCTACCCCTGAAGATAATCCAACAAAAACTTTTTTCATGAATTTAAAAAACTATTAATTATTAATTCTGTAGCTTTTTTCTCTGAAAGCCCTCTCATTCTCAAATACATTAATTTTTCCTCTGAAATTTTACCTATAAATGCTTCATGTGTTAATTCTGCCTTATTTGAATCACATATAATTCCCGGAATAGACGTTATTTTGGATTTATTATCAAGAATCAATCCTGAACATTCTAAATGCCCCCTTATTTCGTTTTCTCCATGCATATAACTTTCTGAAAAAAAAGTTCCACCTTGTTTTGCCACCATCTTAATTCTAACATCAGCACTGGATTTTTTTTCTTTTAAATATATATCCTCCCTTGTAACTATTTTAGAGCCATTGCTTTGATTTGTAACAGTTGTTCTAAGTTTTGCTTTTTTGTCAAGAAAGAATTCATAATTTGCCCTAAACTCATCTTCTTTTCTCCATGAATTACATTGCAAAAATTCTAATGTACTATTTTCTCTAATAACGATCTTAGCTTTAGCAAAATGTTTTCCCTTAATTTCTCTTGTAGATCTACAAAACGACGACAATTCGGCATTTAGCCCTTTTTCTATAATTATTAAATTGCTTATTTCTTGAAAAATATTTTTAGAGCTAATTTCAATTAAAGTATTTAGTCGTTGAGAAATAGGTTTTTTAATCCATAAAAAAAATCCCTGCTTTGGTTTTTTATTAAAATACTCATGAGTCCATTTAAATTTTTCCCATGCTAAAATGCTAGGTAAAATAATTACCCCATCTCTTGACTGCATATGTTCTATTTTATTATCTATCTGATAAAAATTTGGTGCACTTTCTGCATTTTTCATAACCATACTTCTTGATTGTTTTTAAAACATTTTTATAATCCTCATCTCTTCCTACAATTTTTCCATCAATTATAATATTAGTTCTCATGGGTTTTAATAAATCTAAAATATCTCCATGGTGTGTAATAATTAAAACAGCCACACCCTTATCTATAAAATATTTTTTAATAATACTTGCAACTTCCTCTGTTTTTTTTATATCTAATCCAGAATCAATTTCATCTAATATTACAAGTTTTAAATTAAGAGATGTTAATTGCATTAATTCAGAAATCTTTTTTTCTCCTCCAGAAAACCCTTTGTTAACATCTCTGTTGAGTAATTTATTTTCTCTAAAATATTCTTTTACTTGCGCTATGCTATTTAAAAAATAATCCATTTTAAGCCCCTCTATTTCTGGAGGATTTTGGAAAGCCAAAGCAATACCTTCTTGTACTCTTTTTTCAGGAATTAGTTTAGAAATATTTTTTTTATTAAATAAAATTTCTCCTGATTTTAAATTAAATCTCAAATCTCCTGCAATTACTTTTGCAAGCGTACTTTTTCCACTTCCATTAGGACCAAGTAATGCCACTATTTCACCTTTTTCAATATTAAAATTGAGCCCATCCAGGACTTTCTTTCCCTCAATTTCTACTTCTAAATTTTTAATTTGGAGTAAACTCATTTTAATAAGAAGCTTCTTCCTCCATCTCCTCTTCCTCCTCTAATACAATAGCTCCATAAGGGCAAACATTGTCACCACCTGCTTTTATAAGCTCTTCTTCGTCTATAATCTGAGCTTTGTTATCTGGTCCAATACTAATCCCCTTTGGGCAAGTAATGGTACAGCCACCACACCCTAAACATCTTTCTTTATCTATTTGATACATAGCTTTTATTTATTATTATAATTGTTAATCGTTTTTTCTACTTCTTTGATCGCCTCTTCGCTATTTGCAAATTCTTTTACCTTTACCCATTTATTAGGTTCCATCCTTTTGTAAATTTCAAAAAATTCTTTAATTAAATTTCTTTCATATTCAGTTAGATCTGATATATTGTTTATGTGAGCATAAGCTGGATTAATTTTTGAAGTAGGAA
This sequence comes from Minisyncoccota bacterium, assembly GCA_028689175.1. Taxonomy (GTDB): domain Bacteria; phylum Patescibacteriota; class Minisyncoccia; order Minisyncoccales; family Minisyncoccaceae; genus JAAZMU01. The sequence continues at coordinate 1,820 of JAQTWS010000032.1, read as the reverse complement.
CAGCAATTATTTTATTATCAATTCCACCTTCATCCTCCATTGCAAGCATACCTATAATTTTTGATTTTACCACACATCCAGGAAATGTAGCCTCATTCGTTAAAATAAGTGCATCTAATGGATCTCCATCATCTGCCAAAGTATTTTTAATATGCCCGTATTCAAAAGGAAAAGAAACTGGACCGTAAATAGTTCTATCTAATTCTATTTGCCCTGTCTCTTCACTTAATTCATATTTTTGATGACTTCCCTTAGGAATTTCTACAAATATTTTAATTTCCATATATACAAAAATTTAATTATTATATTTAATTTATAACAAAATTAACTTTACTTGTCTAGCAATCTTAACATAATTATTCTCCTTTTTTTGATCTAAGCATTAAATCTACTAATGCTTTTTTAGGATCTTTTTTATGATATAAAATCATGTAAACTTGGTTTGTGATAGGTGTGTCTATATTGTATTTTTTGCTTAAATTATAAACTGCTTCGGTTGTTGTCACTCCTTCAATTACACTATTTGTGGAATTAATAATTTCTTCTAATCTCTCTCCTCTTCCTATCCTTTCTCCAAGTGTTCTATTTCTACTTTCCGGACTTATACATGTTGTAGATAAATCACCGAGCCCAGCTATTCCAAAAAAAGTTTTTTTCTTAGCACCCATAACTTGCCCTAATCTTGCAATTTCAACAATTCCTCTTGATAAAATAGCTGCCTTTGCATTTGCTCCAAAACCAAGCCCATCCGATATTCCAGCAACAATAGCAATTACATTTTTAAGCGCCCCACAAAGCTCAACCCCTAATGGATCCTCACTTGTATATACTCTGAAATTTTGATTAAAAAATAGTTCCTGAATTGTCTTTGCGATTTTTAAATTATTCGATGCAGATATAGCAACAGCTGGCATTTCTTCTGCTACTTCAATTGCAATTGTTGGTCCAGATAATATGCATGTTTTAACTTTTCCTAATTCTTCTTTAATAATTTCCGTCATTCTTTTTAAACTTTTTTGCTCAATCCCTTTTGAAACATTAACGAAAATCTTATCACTTACATCACAATTTATTTTTTTTAAAACACTTCTATAAAATTTGGAAGGTATTGCATCAACAACAATATCACTGCTCGAAACAGCTTCATTGATATCCTTTTCAAATGAAATCTCCTTAGGAATAGAAAATCCCGGAAGATATTTTTCATTGACTCTTTTTAAATTTAACTCATCTAAATAATCAGGAAAATTACTCCATATTGTAACTTTATGCCCGTTTTTATTTAATAATATTCCCAGCGTTGTTGCCCATGCACCATCGCCTAAAATTGTAATTTTTTTCATATTTTTATTTTTAAAATTTTCTATGAGGACAAATGTTTTTATAATCACAATACTGACATTGCCAGCCAGCTGTCGGTTTAAACTTACTTCTTTTTATCTTCTCTATTGTATTTAATATCTTTTCTTCTGTTTTTTCAAGAGACGTTTTTTTGGGTTCAAATGAACGATATGTTCCGTCCTCCACATAATAGTAAGTTAATTTTTTAGGTCTTAAATCAAATATTTTATTTGCAGCTAAATTATATATTTCTAACTGAAACTTATCATTAGTGGCTAAACTTTTTTTAGCAGTTCCTGTTTTGTAATCTATAATTTCAATTTCATCATCAATTTTATCAATTCTATCAATTGCTCCAACAAATTTATTTCCATTTAAATTAATATTAAAAACTTTTTCAAGAGCTGGTTCGTTTTGCATAAATAAAACACAGAAATCTCTGCTAACAAAATCTTTATAAAAATTTTTCAAAATTCCTT